>NZ_JBSFGK010000041.1:0-73671 GCF_053596495.1 Kitasatospora sp. NPDC001683 | reverse complement strand
GCCCGCGTGGTTGAGATTCGGCTGGCTGATGAGGAACAGGTACAGCCGCTGGATCTCCCCCGGCAGAAGTCCCGCGGCCCACAGTGGGGTTACTCAGTCGGCTCCAGGCCGGACCGGATCAGGCCGTAGGTGTACGCGTCCTCAAGTGCCAGCCAGGAGGCGGCGATCACGTTGTCGGCCACGCCGACCGTGGACCAGGTGGCGATGCCGTCGGTGGACTCGATCAGCACCCGGGTCTTGGAACCGGTGCCGTGCTGCCCCTCCAGGATGCGGACCTTGTAGTCCACCAACTCGAAGGTGGCCAGCGGCGGGTAGATGCCCTCCAGGGCCGTCCGCAGCGCCTGGTCCAGCGCGTTGACCGGGCCGTTGCCCTCGCCGACGGCGATCCGGCGCTCGCCCTTGGCCCACAGCTTGACGGTCGCCTCGTTGCCGGAAACCCCGTGCGGCCCCTGCTCGCTGATGGTCCGCCAGGACTCCAGCCGGTAGAAGCGCTCCCGGCTGCCACGCACCTCGTCGCGCAGCAGCAGCTCGAAGGAGGCGTCGGCGGATTCGTAGGTGTAGCCGAGGTTCTCCTGCTCCTTCACCTTGGCCACCACCCGCCCGGCCAGATCGCGGTCGGTGGACAGGTCGTAGCCGAGCTCCTTGCCCTTGAGCTCCACCGAGGCCCGGCCGGCCATGTCGGAGACCAGCATCCGCATGGTGTTGCCGACCAGCTCCGGGTCGGTGTGCTGGTACAGGTCCGGGTCGACCTTGATCGCGGAGGCGTGCAGGCCCGCCTTGTGGGCGAAGGCCGAGAAGCCGACGTACGGCTGGTGGGTGGACGGGGCCAGGTTGACCAGTTCGGCGATCGCGTGCGAGATCCGGGTCATCTCGGCCAGCCGGCCCGCGGGCAGCACCCGGCGGTCGTACTTCAGCTCCAGCGCGCCGACCACCGGGAACAGGTTGGCGTTGCCGACCCGCTCGCCGTAACCGTTGGCGGTGCACTGCACGTGGGTGGCGCCGGCGTCCACCGCGGCCAGGGTGTTGGCCACCGCGCAGCCGGTGTCGTCCTGGGCGTGCATGCCGATCCGGGCGCCGGTCGCCGCGATCACGTCCGCGACGGTGTCCCGGACGCCGGCCGGCAGCATCCCGCCGTTGGTGTCGCACAGCACCACCACGTCCGCCCCGGCCCGGTGCGCGGTGCGGACCACCGCGAGGGCGTACTCGCGGTTCGCCCGGTACCCGTCGAAGAAGTGCTCGCAGTCCAGGAACACCCGCCGGCCCTGGGCGCGCAGGAACTCGACGCTGTCCCGGATCATCTCCAGGTTCTCGTCCAGCGTGGTGCGCAGCGCCAGTTCGACGTGCCGGTCGTGCGCCTTGGCGACCAGGGTGACCACGGGCGCGCCGGAGGCGACCAGCGCGGCCAGCTGCGGGTCCTCGGCCGCCTTGCCGCCGGCCCGGCGGGTGGCGCCGAAGGCCACCAGCTGGGCGCTGCGCAGCTCCAGCTCGGCGGCGGCGCGGGCGAAGAACTCGGTGTCCCGGGGGTTGGCGCCGGGCCAGCCGCCCTCGATGAAGCCGACCCCGAACTCGTCCAGGTGCCGGGCGATGGCCAGCTTGTCCGCCACCGTCAGGTTGATGCCCTCCCGCTGCGCGCCGTCGCGCAGGGTGGTGTCGAACACGTGGAAGCTGTCGTCGGTACGGCTGACCTCGGTCATGACCCCTGGTTCTCCGTTCGGGGAGGTTGGTACTGCTCTGCCGGATTGTCGTCCCGGCTCCACTGTCCAGGATCCCGCGCGCGGCCCCGGTGTCCCCGGACCCCTTGTGGGGGCCGTCGGCCGGTCCGGAGGCTGTGCTCGTCGGGGCTGCGCCCCAAAAGCAAAAGACCCCTCGCGGGTGCGAGAGGTCTGCGCGCGGGTCTGGACGCTCGTGGTCGCTCCGCATCGGGTCCTGCGGAAGCGGTCACTGCGGACCGGCGCGCCTGCTGCTAATAATCAGCGAAAGCGAGGACACGCTCGCAGTCTGGCACAGCCTCCGGGATCCGGCCCGCCCGTCTCGCGATGCGAAACGGCTCAGATGAGACGACCGGTCGACAGTTCGAATCCGAACGGCTCAGGCAGCCACAACGACTCACCGACCGAGACATCCGTCGTCGTCGAGTAGTCCCCTTTCCTGGGATCACTGTGCAAAGTCACCCGGTGCTTCTGACGATCCACCAGCAGGTACAGCGGGATTCCGGATGCCGCGTATCCTCGCCGCTTGTTCAGGCGATCATTGTCAGCACGTGTGGACGTGACCTCAAGGACCATGAGAACACCGTCCGGCTTGCACCAGGACTCACGGCCGGCCTGCCATCGCATCCGTTTCAGTGAAGGTGCCATCCGGGATGTAGCGTCCACCAGGTACGATCAGCCCCTTCGTCGGGGCGAAGTCGACGCCTTCCGGACATCGACGAGCGACTTGCCAAACGATTCGGCCGATCGCAGTCTCGTGGTCACCATCCGGCGGCGGGGTCACGATGATCTTCCCGTCGATGAGCTCGGCCTTGAAGCCCTCGGGGGTGTCCAGGGCCAGAAAGGCTTCGAGGAGGTCATGTTCCGGAGCGCACGACGTCTCGGCGTATCCGTGCGGCAGTGCGGTCACGGTCCCTCCCACGGTGTTCGAGAACCCTGACGAGCGGAACGCTTCGAGGTTACGGCCCGGGCGCCCCGGTGTCGCGGGGCGCCCGGGCACCACGATCAGACGATCCGGTGCAGCCAGTTGTGGGTGTCCGGCGCCTGACCGCCCTGGATGGCCAGCAGGGCGCGGCGCAGCTCCATGGTGATCGGGCCGGGCTCGCCGGTGCCGACGGTCCAGTCGGCGGCCGCGGACTTCACCGAGCCGACCGGGGTGATGACGGCGGCGGTGCCGCAGGCGAAGACCTCGGTGAGGGTGCCGTCGGCGTTCGCCTGCTGCCACTCGTCGGTGGAGATCTTCCGCTCCTCGACCGCGTAGCCCAGGTCGGCGGCGAGCTGGAGCAGCGAGTCGCGGGTGATGCCGGGCAGCAGCGCGCCGGACAGCTCCGGGGTGACGATCCGGGCGTCCTCGCCCTCGCCGAAGACGAAGTACAGGTTCATACCGCCCATCTCCTCGACCCACCGGTGCTCGGCGGCGTCGAGCCAGACCACCTGGTCGCAGCCCTTCTCGGCGGCCTGGGCCTGGGCGACCAGCGAGGCCGCGTAGTTGCCCGCGCACTTGGCGGCGCCGGTGCCGCCGGGCGCGGCCCGGACGTACTCCTTGGACAGCCAGACCGAGACCGGCTTGATGCCGCCCTGGAAGTAGGCGCCGGCCGGGGAGGCGATGATCATGAAGAGGTAGGAGTTCGCCGGACGAACACCCAGGCCGACCTCGGTCGCGAACATGAACGGACGCAGGTAGAGGCTCTGCTCCGGCTCGCTCGGGACCCACCCCTGCTCCTGCTGGACCAGCAGCTCCACGGCCTCGACGAAGGTCTCCACCGGCAGCTCCGGCATCGCCAGGCGGCGGGCCGAGGCCTGGAAGCGCAGGGCGTTGGCCTCCGGGCGGAAGGTCGCGATCGAGCCGTCGGCCTGGCGGTAGGCCTTCAGGCCCTCGAAGATCGCCTGGCCGTAGTGCAGGGTCATGTTCGCCGGGTCCATCTCGACCGGCGCGTACGGGACCAGCTGGGCGTCGTGCCAGCCGCGGCCCTCCGTCCAGCGGATGGTGACCATGTGGTCGGTGAAGACGCGGCCGAAGCCGGGGTTGGTCAGCCGGGCCTCGCGCTCCGCGGCGGACAGCGGGTGGGCGGAGGGCTTGAGGTCGAACGTGATGGGCGCCTGGGTGGGCGTGCTCATGGCTGTTTCCTTCACCGTGGGGTTCGTTCGGGCCGCCACCGCCGAAGGAACGTCACGGCGATCCGACGCCGGAACGGACGCACGACGGCACGGCCCACTGTCGATACTCGCATCCAGAGGGCCGTGCCGAACAGCCGCCCGCTCCTTGGGGAGCTGCAAGCTGCGGTTATACGGTCCGGCCCACCTGGGCCGGACCCTCTTTGGGTCCGGCCCCTCAGCCGGACTCCGCTCTCGGTTCCGGCCCGCTAGCCGGACTCCGCTCTCGGTTCCGGCCCGCTAGCCGGACTCCGCTCTCGGTTCCGGCCCGCTAGCCGGATACTCGGCCGGCGAGCGCGTCCCCGACCTGGGAGGTGGAGCGGGCGGCGCCGGTGCGCTCGGCGAGGTCCGCCGCGACGGCGGCCTCGACCTTGGCGGCCTCGGCGGCGTAGCCGAGGTGCTCCAGCAGCATGGCGACCGACAGCACGGTGGCGGTCGGGTCGGCCTTGCCCTGGCCGGCGATGTCCGGTGCCGAGCCGTGCACCGGCTCGAACATGGACGGGAACTCGCCGCTCGGGTTGATGTTGCCGCTCGCGGCCAGGCCGATGCCACCGGTCACGGCGGCGGCCAGGTCGGTCAGGATGTCGCCGAACAGGTTGTCGGTGACGATGACGTCGAAGCGCTCCGGCTGGGTGACGAAGAAGATGGTGGCCGCGTCGACGTGCAGGTAGTCGGTGGTGACCTCGGGGAACTCCTGGCCGACCTCGGCGAAGATCCGCGACCACAGGTGCCCGGCGTGCACCAGCACGTTGTTCTTGTGCACCAGGGTGAGCTTCTTGCGCGGCCTCGCCTGCGCCCGGCGGTAGGCGTCGCGCACCACGCGCTCGATGCCGTACGCGGTGTTCAGGCTGACCTCGGTGGCCACCTCGTGCGGCGTCCCGGTGCGCAGCGAACCGCCGTTGCCGACGTACGGGCCCTCGGTGCCCTCGCGGACCACCACGAAGTCGATCTCCGGCTGACCGGCCAGCGGCGACTCCACCCCGGGGAACAGCCGGCCCGGCCGCAGGTTGATGTGGTGGTCGAAGGCGAACCGCAGCTTCAGCAGCAGCCCCCGCTCCAGCACCCCGGACGGCACGCTCGGGTCCCCGATGGCACCCAGCAGGATCGCGTCGAACGCCTTGAGCTCGGCCAGCACGTTGTCCGGCAGCGTCTCCCCGGTCCGGTGGTAGCGCCGGGCGCCGAGGTCGTACTCGGTGGTCTCCAGCTTCACGTCGGCGGGAAGCACGGCGCCGAGGACCTTCAGGCCTTCGGCCACCACTTCCTGACCGATGCCGTCACCCGGGACAACTGCGAGACGAATGGTGCGAGACATGCTCGGACCCTACTCCGGTGTCCCAGGTGCTGACACCTCACGTCCAACATTTGGACGATCAGATCAGATCGATCTCGATCGGGAACGGCTGATCCACCTTCAACTGCTCGTGATAGATCCCGGTCGGGAAGTACCTCTTCGAGGCTGGCTCCAGCTCGTACGTGTAGACGACCGGGCGACCTTCGTCGCACTCCACGCGCCAGAAGTGGCGGATACCCGCTGCCGCGTACTTACGCGGCTTGACCTCACGGTCGCGTTCACGGGATTCCTCCGAAACGACCTCGACCGCGAGCAGCACGTGCTCGGCCGAGAATCCGGTCTGGAGATAGCCCGTATCCGAATCCTCGTGGACCACGAGGATGTCAGGCTCGGGCCGATTCCGGCGGTCAAGCGTGACCGTCATCTCCGGCCACACCTCCCAGCCGTCCGGGACCGCCCTTTCCAAGCCGCGTTCCAGCAGGCGCTTCGCCCTCACGTGGAACTTCGTCTGCGGACTCACGAAGATCAGGCTTCCGTCGATCAGCTCGGTGTGCGGCGGGAGATCGGGCAGCCGGTCAAGATCCTCTGCGGTGTAGCCACCAGCAGGAGGCCGAATCCAGTCGGGGTACGGCGCGATGCTCATGGTTCCTCCCATACGGGCATCCTGGCGGCCCTCCCAGGCTACTCGGCAAAGCCTCCCTGGACGCCACTCCTTCGAGGGAGCACGTGTGACGAGGGGTGCGCCGGGGGCGCGCTTAGGGTGGCGTGATCTGGGGTTTCCGGCAGAACGGGGCGTGCGGGTGAGGGCCGAGCGGCGGCGGGAGGTGCTGGTCTGCGGGGGTGCGGCCGGGCTGGCGATGGGCGGGTTCGCGCTGGCGGCGGGGCTGCGCGGGCGGTGGCCGGCCGGGGCGGGCGCGGTCGCCGTGCCGTACCACGCGCACCTGTGGGACCTGCTGCACGGCCAGGCCACCGGGGACCTGCTGTTCAACTGGAACAGCGGCTACGGCGTCCCGTTCCTGGCGGACTTCTTCGCCTACCTGATGAATCCGTTCTCCTGGCCGACCGCCCTGCTCCCCCGCGACCAGGGGCAGCTCGCCGTCTTCCTGGTCGCCCTGGCCACCATCGGCCTCGGCACCGCCCTGATGGCCCACCTGCTCGGCCGGCTGCACCCCGGCCCCCGCTGGCTGCGGGCGCTCGCCGCCGTCGGGTACGGGCTCTGCGCCTGGGTGCTGGACGTGGGCGGGGCCGCGCCGATGTGGCTCTGGGGCCTGGTCTCGCTGCCGCTGCTCGGCCTGGTCGGGGACTGGTGCCTGCACGAGCGCCGCTGGGTGGCCGGCTCGCTGTGCGTCGCCCTCGTCTGGACGGGCAACCTCTACACCGCCGCGCTGGCCACCCTGGTGGCCGGGCTGCTGTTCGCCGTACGGCTGTTCGCCACCCCGCGCCCCTTCCGGCACCGGGTCCGGTCGACCGGGCGGGCGATCACCCTGACCGCCACCGGGGTGCTGCTCGCCTCCCCGGTGCTGTTCGTCGCCGTCCGGGCCGCGCGCGGCGCCCAGCCGGAGTCCCCGGTTCAGCCGCTCGGCCCGTCCGGGCTGGGCGGGCACCTCGCCCAGCTGCTGCCCACCACCACCGGCGGGCGGCCGCTGCCGGACGTGGCGATCGGGGTGCTCGGGCTGCTGCTGGTGTGCGGGCTGCCGTTCAACCGGCGGGTGCGGATCCGCGAGCGCGCGGTCTGGTGCACGGCGCTGGCGCTGGTCGTGCTCAGCTTCGTCTGGACCCCGACCGTGCTGGTCTGGCACGGCCTGGCGATCCCGGCCGGCGGCCCGTACCGGGTCTCCTTCGTGCTCAGCGGGCTGCTGGTGCTGGCCGGCTGGGTGTCGCTCGCCCACCGGCCGGACGGGCTGACCCTGCTGGGCGGCGCCGCCCTGGTCGCGGTGATCGCCGCGCTGGCGGCCACCCGGCGCTCGGTGCACCCCTCCGCCTGGGTGCTGCTGGGCGTCGGCGGCGCCGTCGTGCTCGCCGCGCTGTGGGTGCTGGACCACCGGCACACCGACCGCCGGGCGAACACCCTGGCCACCTGGGTGCTCGGCGGGGCGGTGCTCGGCAACGCCGTCTGGTCGGGGTACGCGGCGCTCGGCGCGGCCCCCGACGACTCCGTCCCCCGGGCCGCCGTCCGAGCCGGGCACGCGGCCGTCCGGGTCGGCGCCGACTGGCCGGACGGCCGCAGCGACCCCGGCCCGCACGCCTTCACCCCCAACGACCCGCTGCTGCTGAACGGCCAGGGCGGCGGCTACTTCAGCGGCTACCTGCCGACCGTCGTCGCCCAGCTGCTGCACGACCTCGGCGCCGGCTGGACGGCCGGCGGGCGGCAGACCGCGAGCGTCACCGATCCGGTCGGGCAGGCGCTGTTCGGGATCCGCGCCCACCTGGACGACGGGCCGCCGCCGTACGGCTTCACCCCCGGACGGGCGCCCGCGCCGCCGCTGGTCACCGTGCTGCCGCCGGGCTCCCGGCCGGACACCTCCTCGGTCTGGTCCCGCCAGGAGTCGTTGCTCGGCAGCCAGGTGTACGACGCCCCGCTGCCCGTTCCGGCCGGCGGCCCGGCGCCCACCCTGCACGGCACCAGCGGCTGGTCGGTGCCGGGCGGCGGGGACGGCACGGTGTTCACCGCCGCCTGCACCCCCGGCTCGACGGCGTTCTTCCACGGGGTCTGGTACCGCGGCACGGTCAGCGGCCTGGGCACCAGCTACCGCAGCGACGGCGAGCAGCCCACCACGGCGGTGGCCGTCCACCGGCTGGGGACCGTCCCGGCGGACGGGGTGGTCCGGGTGACCCTGCGGTCGGACGTGATCAGCCAGGTCCCCGCCCGTCCGATCGGCTGCCTGCGGGCCGACGCCCTGGCGGGCGCGGTCACCCGCCTCGCCGCCACCGGCGCCACCCACGTGGAGGCCGGTGGCCACACCTTCTCGGCCACCCTCCCGCCGGGCTCCACCGGCACCGCGCTGCTCTCCGTCCCCGCCACCGAGGGCTGGACCTGCGCCACCGACGGCGGCGCCCCCGCCCCGCCCGCCCCGGTCCTCGGCATGATCGGCGTCCCCCTCGGCGGCGGCGCCTCCCGGGTCTCCTGCGCCTTCCGCCCGCCAGGCCTCACCGAGGGCCTCACCGTCACCTCCGGCACCGCCGCCGCCCTCGTCCTGGTCGCCGTGTTCACCCGCCTCTCCCGCCGCCCCACCCGCACCCCCCGCCGCCGACGCCGCGCCGCCGCCGGGGCGTAGCCGAACGGCGGCGGAGGCAGCGGAAGGGGCGGTCCGCCGAGCTGCTTCGGCGGGCCGCCCCTTGCGGCGTGCGGGCCTACGGGAGGTCGAGGACCTGGGCCCGGCGGTCGGCCGGGTTGAGGTGGTGGAGCAGCAGGAGCCGGGAGGTGTCGCCCGGGGTGCGGTGCACGTCGAGGACGGTGCCGGGGCCGGCCGGGGTGACCATCGTGGTCGGGCCGGTGGGGCCGGTCCGGACGGTGAGGGCCGGGTGCAGCAGGTCCAGCGGGATGGTGGGGCGGGTGCCGCGCAGGCCGATGGCGGAGTAGGCCTCGGCCGGGTCGGGCTTGCCCGGCGCGGCGGTGCCGGCCCAGACGCCGTAGCGGACGGTGCTGTGGCCGGGCCCGACGCCGGGCAGGGCGCTCAGCCGGACCGGGAGGACCACCACGTCGCTGTCCAGCAGCTCGGTGTCGGTGTCGCCCCAGTGGGCGTTGAGCGGCTGGACGTCGAGCTCGTCGCCGGTGCGGGCGTCGAGGGCGCGGGAGACCAGGACGTCGCTGCCGCGCAGCCGGTCGGCCTTGAGGATCACGTCGGTGACGCCGTCCCCGTCGGTGTCCAGCGACACCCGCACCCCGTACAGCCCGACCGGCGTGGCCGCCGGGGCCCACAGCCGGGCGCCCACGTACAGCAGGTCGGAGTCGACGGCGGCGCCCGCGGCCCGCAGGTCGGCGGCCCGGTCGCCGGGGCGTTCGACGCAGAGGTCCTGGGACTGGTCGGCCGGTTCCGGCGCGTCCTCGGGCCGGATGCCCGCGCCGGGGCCGACGGCCTTGCCGCTGCCGGGCGGGCAGTCGGGCCAGCGGGCACCCTCGCCGCCGAGCGCGAGGGCGCTGACCAGTCCGGGCGCCTCGCCGGGGGCGGCGCTGCCGCCGAGGATGACGAGGGTGCCGTCCCGGGCGGTCCGGGCGGCTGCGGTGGCTCCGAGGTCGCCGGTGGGGCGCGGGGCGGCGAACACCGGGACCCGCAGCTGCGGCAGGGTCCGGTCGCCGACCGGGCTGAACAGCACCCGCCCGGAGAGTTCGCCCCGGTAGCTGCGCGCCCGGCCGCCCTGCAGGGTGTCGATGGTCGGGTCGGGCGTGCGGCCCAACTCCCCCGGTACGGACAGCGTCACCCGCACCCGCGCGGTGCCGCCGGCCGGTACGTCGA
Organism: Kitasatospora sp. NPDC001683; assembly: GCF_053596495.1. NCBI lineage: Bacteria > Bacillati > Actinomycetota > Actinomycetes > Kitasatosporales > Streptomycetaceae > Kitasatospora > Kitasatospora sp. NPDC001683. Next base: position 64,063 of record NZ_JBSFGK010000041.1, on the reverse strand, counting down.
CCTGGGCCGGCGCCACCTGGAAGGCGGCGCCCGGCAGTTGGGTGGAGGCCGCGTAGCCGGTGCGGTAACTCAGCGGCGCGGAGGAGGAGTTGCGTAGCTCGATCTCCCGGTCGAGGGCGGTCGGCCCGCTGATCTCGACCGGCCCGTAGGAGACCCCGACGTTGCCCGGCCGGGCTCCCTCCCCCGCCGCGTAGGCGACGACCGGGGTGCGGACCGCCCGATCGGCCTGGACCCGTCCGGCGCCGGTGCGCTCCGGCCCGTAGACCGGGCCGCCGTGGTCGTCGCCGAGGTAGGTGTCGGTGCTGGTGTTCATCAGCGCGGCCTTGACCTGCTCGACCGGCCAGTCCGGGTGGGCGGCGCGGACCAGCGCGGCCAGGCCGGCGACGTGCGGGGCGGCCATCGAGGTGCCGTTCTCGCGCTGGCCGCCGCTGCCGCTGCCGACCAGGGCGGACCAGATGGTCTCCCCGGGGGCGGCGAGGTCGGGCTTGAGCACCCCGGGCAGGCCGATGCCCCGGGAGGTGAAGTCGGTGAGGGTGTCGGCCCGGGCCGGCTGGTTCTGCGCGACCGAGCCGTGCAGCGGGTTGCCGGGCGCGGCGAGCCGGACCTGCGCGTCGCCCTCGGCGGCGGCCTTCAGCAGCCGTTCGCCGTCCGCCCGGCCGAGCAGCACGGCGGGGATCCGGTCGTTGCCGGAGATCTCGGCGAGGTGATCGGTGTCGGCGGCGTAGAGCGCGCCGATCGCGCCGGCGTCGGCGGCGTGGTCGGCGCGCGGGGCGGAGTTGCAGGCCCGGTCGGCGTCGCGGGTGCGCCAGGTGAGCACCGCGATCCTCCCCTTCAGCCGCTGCTTGTCGGCCTCGCTGAAGTCCGTGCAGCCGTCCGCCTGGTCGACGGGCGCGGCGAGGGCGCCGCTCACCTCGGTGCTGGACCAGCCCCGGTAGCGCTCGCTCCAGTGGCCGGGGACGACCCCGGCCAGCGCGGCGGGGGCGAGCACCGTGATGCCGTCCACGTCGGCGTGCCCGTGCACGGAGGCGGCGACGGTGATCGCCCGGACGGCGGTGCCGGGGCTGCCGCCGATGCCGTACACGTCGCCCTCGTTGCCGACGGCCGCGACCACCACCGTGCCCAGTTCGGCGAGCCGGTCGACGGCGAGCGCGTCGGCGTCGTCGGGGCTGCCGAAGCGGCTGCCGAGCGACAGGTTGACCACGTCGAGCCGGTCGCCGAGGTCGCCGTCGCCGTTCGGGTCGGCGGCCAGGTCGAGCGCCTGGGCGAGCCGGTCGGTGGAGCCGTCGCAGCCGAACACCCGGATCGCGTACAGCTGGGCGCCGGGGGCGGCGCCGGGGCCGATCCGGAACGAGGCCGGGTCGAGCCCGGGCCGGTACGGACCGGCGTACGGGTGGCCGTCGGCGGTGACGCCGTACCCGGCGGCCGTCCCGGCGACGTGGGTGCCGTGCCCGTTGCGCACGCAGTCCAGCGGGTTGTCGCTGGGGTGCGGCACCGGCTGGTGGTTGGGGGCGGTCGGGTCGGGGTCGTAGTCGTCGCCGACCAGGTCCTTGCCGCCGATCACCTTGGCGTTGGGGAACAGCGCGGGCGGCGCGGGCTTGCCGCGCTCGACCGAGCGGAAGGCCTCCTCGGTGCCGGGGCCGCCGAAGTCGGCGTGGGTGTAGTCGATGCCGCTGTCGATGATGCCGATCCGGGTGCCCCGGCCGGTGTTCCCGGCCACCGCCGCGTCACCGGACCAGACCTGTGGGGCGCCGGTCAGCGGAACGGAGTAGGCGTTGTCGCGCTGCTTGTTCACGATCGGGTGGACGGCCCGGACGCCGGGCAGCGCCCGCAGCGCGGACAGCCGCTCGGCGGGGGCGCTGACCGCCAGGCCGGTGAGCAGGGTGTGGGTGCGGTAGAGCTCGCGGGCGGCGGGGGCCGACCGGTGGACGGCCTGGGCGAGCCGGTGGAGCGCGTCCCCGGCCCGGGCCCGCTGGGCGGCACCGGCCCGGGCGGCGTCCAGGCGGACGTCGTCCGGCGAGCGCTGGGCCCGCCGGGCGGTGTCGGCGGCGTGCCGCCAGGCGGGGCCGGCCGCCTCGGTGCTCAGTTCGAGCAGGACGGAGGCCGTTCGGCCCTGGCCCGACGGGGTGACGGTCGGCGGTCCGGCACCGGCCGGACCGCCCGCGGCCGGGGTGGCGGCGAGCGCCGCGCCCCCGGCCAGCAGGGTCAGGGTGAGGCCGATCCGGGCGAGCTTCCGGCGGACGGGTGGCAGTCGCACGAGGGACCCTCTCCCCCGGCAGGGGGGAATGATCCGCACACCGAGGAGGTCGCTGGCGCCCGCCCGCGCGGACGTCGATCACCCTTCCGGGGGCCCCAAATTAGGATGATCTCGCCGCTCGGGGCGAGCGACTTCGCTCGGACGGACCTCGGTTGCACCCCACGGGGTGACGCACCGTCAAGCCGGTCGGCGCAGTAGGCCGATGAACGCCACCGTCGGCACCGCTCAGTGGTGGCCGGTGGCGCCACCGTTGTCCCGGCGGTCCAGCGAGCGCTGCAGCGCGGCGGCGGCGAAGGGGTTCCGCTCGGCGGCCCGGCGGCGGCGCGGGGCGCGCACGGGGGTGGCGGCGGGGGCGGGGGTGGCGTGGCGGTCGGCGGTGGTGGGCATACCGGGCTCCTTGGAAGCGGCGCTGCGCAACAGCGCGAGAGGGGAGGTGGGTACGCGCGGAGCAGGGATCGCCTGCCCGTGGGGGCGCACGCGCACACGGGCCGCGGACCCTGGCTACAGGGGCGGCACACCGTATGGCCCTTCCACGGTACGACCCCGCCCCGGCCGTGTCTGCTCGAATACTTGGATTTCCTAGTATCTGAGACGGGCGCCACCCGGGAGAACGCAGCAGGGCCCGGACCACCGTGCGAACGGCGGTCCGGGCCCTGCTCGGACCAGGGTCAGCCCAGGTCGACCGAGCGCGCGAAGCGGGCGCCGATCTCGGCGGCGATCGCCGTCAGGACGTCCTGCGGGATCTCGCTGTCCACGGTGATGGAGGCGAGGGCGCTGCCGCCGTCCCGGGCGACCTGCATGCCCGCGATGTTGATGCCCGCGTCGCCGAGGTGGCGGCCGAGCACGCCGACCACGCCGGGGCGGTCCTCGTACTTGAAGAAGGCCATGTGGTCGGTGAGCGCGACGTCGACGTCGAAGGTGTCCACGCCGACGATCTTCTGGATCTGCTTCGGGCCGGCCAGCGTGCCGGAGATGGCGATCTCCTCGCCGTTCGCGAGCGTGCCGCGCACGGTGATCACGTTGCGGTGCTCGGGGCTCTCGCTGGAGGTGGTCAGGCGGACCTCGACGCCGCGCTCCTGGGCGAACAGCGGGGCGTTGACGTAGGACACCGTCTCCGCCACCACGTCCTCGAACACGCCCTTCAGCGCGGACAGTTCGAGCACCTTCACGTCGTGCTGGGTGATCTCGCCGCGGACCTCGACGTCCAGTCGTACGGCCACCTCACCGGCCAGCGCGGTGAAGATCCGGCCGAGCTTCTCGGCCAGCGGCAGGCCCGGGCGCACGTCCTCGGCGATCACGCCGCCCTGGACGTTGACGGCGTCCGGCACCAGCTCGCCGGCCAGCGCCAGGCGCACCGACCTGGCGACCGCGATGCCGGCCTTCTCCTGCGCCTCGTCGGTGGAGGCGCCCAGGTGCGGGGTGGCGACCACGTTGTCGAAGGCGAACAGCGGGGAGTCGGTGCACGGCTCCTTGGCGTACACGTCCAGGCCCGCGCCGGCCACCCGGCCCTCGCGCAGGGCGCTGGCGAGCGCCTCCTCGTCCACGATGCCGCCGCGGGCGGCGTTGACGATGCGCACGCTCGGCTTGACCTTGTGCAGCGCCTCGTCGCCGATCAGGCCGATGGTCTCGGGGGTCTTGGGGAGGTGGACGGTGATGAAGTCCGAGACCTCCAGCAGCTCCTCCAGCGAGACCAGCTTGACGCCCATCTGGGCGGCGCGGGCGGCCTGGATGTAGGGGTCGTACGCGACGATCTTCATCCCGAACGCGGACATCCGCTGGGCGACCAGGACGCCGATCCGGCCGAGGCCGACCACGCCGAGGGTCTTCTCGCTCAGCTCGACGCCGGTGTACTTGTTGCGCTTCCACTCGCCCTGCTTGAGCGCCGTGTTGGCGGGGGCGATGTTGCGGGCGACGGAGATCAGCAGACCGCAGGCGAGCTCGGCGGCGGTGACGATGTTGGAGGTCGGCGCGTTGACGACCATCACACCGGCCTTGGTGGCGGCGGCGACGTCCACGTTGTCCAGGCCGACGCCGGCCCGGGCGACGACCTTGAGCTTGCGGGCGGCGGCCAGCGCCTCGGCGTCGACCTTGGTGGCGGAGCGGATCAGGATCGCGTCCACGTCGGCGATCGCGGTGAGCAGCTCGGTGCGGTCGGCGCCGTTGCAGTGGCGGATCTCGAAGTCGGGGCCGAGGGCGTCGACGGTGGCGGGCGACAGCTCTTCGGCGATCAGAACGACGGATTTGCTCACGACAGTGGGTCCTTAACTGTCCGGTTCCCCCGGGCACGAAGGTGGCGTGGAGGGCGGGGGAAGGTGGCATGGCCGCGTAGGTAGACGCACGACGCTGTGGGCCTGACGCGCACTCGGGAGTGTATCGGCGGGCAGGGTACGGGGCTGCTCCCGTCCGGCGAAATCACCCGGACGGGAGCAGCCTACTTGTACAAGGGCCCTGAGGAACCGGGCCTGGCAGAAGCTCGGGGCGAGGAGGCTCAGGCCTTCTCGTCGACCCAGCTCATCAGCGAGCGCAGCTTCTTGCCGGTGGTCTCCAGCAGGTGGTTCTCGTCCGCCGTCTTGTACTCGTTGTACTTGGGCAGACCGGCCTTGTACTCGGCGATCCAGGTGTTGGCGAAGGTGCCGTCCTGGATCTCGGCGAGGACCTTCTTCATCTCGGCCTTGGTGGCGTCGGTGATGATCCGCGGGCCGGTGACGTAGTCACCCCACTCGGCGGTCTCGGAGACCGACCAGCGCATCTTCTCCAGGCCGCCCTCGTACATCAGGTCGACGATCAGCTTCAGCTCGTGCAGGCACTCGAAGTAGGCGATCTCCGGCTGGTAGCCGGCCTCGACCAGGGTCTCGAACCCGGCCTTCACCAGGGCGGCGGTGCCACCGCAGAGGACGGCCTGCTCGCCGAACAGGTCGGTCTCGGTCTCCTCGGTGAAGGTGGTCTTGATGACGCCGGCCTTGGTGGCGCCCAGGCCCTTGGCGTACGACAGGGCCAGGTCGAAGGCCTTGCCCGAGGCGTCCTGCTCGACCGCGACGATCGCCGGGACGCCGCGGCCCTCCTCGTACTGGCGGCGGACCAGGTGGCCCGGGCCCTTCGGGGCGACCATGCAGACGTCGACGTCCGCCGGGGGCTTGATGAAGCCGTAGCGGATGTTCAGGCCGTGGCCGAAGAACAGGGCGTCGCCGGCCTTCAGGTGCGGGGCGATGTCGGCCTCGTAGACGTCGGCCTGGATCGGGTCCGGGACCAGGATCATGATGACGTCGGCCTCGGCCGCGGCCTCGGCCGGGGTGACCACGCGCAGGCCGGCCTCCTCGGCCTTGGCACGGGACTTGGACTCCGGCTTCAGGCCGACCCGGACGTCGGCGCCGGAGTCGCGCAGGGACAGCGCGTGGGCGTGGCCCTGGCTGCCGTAGCCGATGACCGCGACCTTGCGGCCCTGGATGATGGACAGGTCGGCGTCGTCTTCGTAGAACAGCTCGGCCACGGGGGCACATCTCCTTGCGTGATGGGGTGCCGGGGTTCCCAGCGTAGGCAACACCCGGCGGGGTGTGGGTCTTTGCTCAAGAGGTGCCGCGCGCCAGCGCGCCCTTGGAAGGGCGGTGGCGGGCGACGGGTGGGCCGGTCAGGCGCTGCGGTCGAGGGCGCGCAGCGAGCGGTCCGTGATGGAACGCGCGCCGCGGCCGATGGCGACCAGGCCGGACTGGACCAACTCCTTGATGCCGTAAGGCTCCAGCATCCGGAGCATGGCCTCCAGCTTGTCCGAACTGCCGGTGGCCTCGATGGTCACCGCTTCGGGTGACACGTCGACGGTCTTGGCACGGAACAGCTGGACGATCTCGACGATCTGCGACCGGGTCTCGTTGTCGGCGCGGACCTTCACCAGGACCAGTTCCCGCTGGATCGCAGCGGACTGGTCGAGTTCGACGATCTTTATCACGTTCACGAGCTTGTTGAGCTGCTTGGTGACCTGTTCCAGCGGGAGGTCCTCGACGTTGACCACGATCGTCATCCGGGACACGTCCGGGTGCTCGGTCGGGCCGACGGCGAGGGAGTCGATGTTGAAGCCCCGACGGGAGAACAGCGCGGCGATGCGGGCGAGCACGCCGGGCTTGTTCTCGACCAGGACGGAGAGGGTGTGCTTGGACATGTGGTTCCTCAGTCGCACAGGAGGGGTCCGGCGTAGCCGGTCCCAAGAAGGGTGGCGGCGGGCGACGGGCGGGCGGGGGCCGTCAGTCGAGATCGTCGCCGAAGTCGGGGCGGACGCCCTTGGCGAACTGGATCTCGTCGTTGCTGGTGCCGGCCGCGACCATCGGCCACACCATCGCGTCCTGGTGGACGATGAAGTCGATGACCACCGGGCGGTCGTTGATCTCCATCGCCTGCTTGATGACCGCGTCCAGGTCCTCGGGGCGCTCGCAGCGCAGGCCGACGCAGCCCATCGCCTCGGACAGCAGGACGAAGTCGGGGATCCGGGTGCCCTGGGCCGGCGGGGCGATGCCGTCGTGGTCCGGTCCGGAGTGCAGCACGGTGTTGGAGTAGCGCTGGTTGTAGAACAGCGTCTGCCACTGCCGGACCATGCCCAGCGAGCCGTTGTTGATGACCGCGACCTTGATCGGGATGTCGTTCAGGGCGCAGGTGACCAGTTCCTGGTTGGTCATCTGGAAGCAGCCGTCGCCGTCGATGGCCCAGACCACCGCCTCCGGGCGGCCCGCCTTGGCGCCCATCGCCGCCGGGACGGCGTAGCCCATGGTGCCGGCGCCGCCGGAGTTGAGCCAGGTGCCCGGCTTCTCGAAGCGGATGTACTGCGAGCTCCACATCTGGTGCTGGCCGACGCCCGCGGCGTAGACGGCGTCCGAGCCGACCAGCTGGCCGATCCGCTCGATGACCTGCTGCGGGGAGAGCTGGCCGTTCGGGGCCGGCTCGAAGCCCAGCGGGTAGGTCTTCTTCCACTCGTTGAGCTTCTCCCACCAGTCCGCGTAGTCGCCCTTGTGGCCGGCGTCGAACTCGGCCTGGACGGCGACGATCAGGTCGGCCAGCACCTCGCGGGCGTCGCCGACGATCGGCACGTCCGCCGGGCGGTTCTTGCCGATCTCGGCCGGGTCGATGTCCGCGTGGACGATCTTGGCGTACGGGGCGAAGCTGTCCAGCTTGCCGGTGACCCGGTCGTCGAAGCGGGCGCCGAGGGTGAACAGCAGGTCCGACTTCTGCAGCGCGGTGACGGCCGGGACGGAGCCGTGCATGCCGGGCATGCCCAGGTGCTGCGGGTGGCTGTCCGGGAAGGCGCCGAGCGCCATCAGGGTGGTGACGACCGGGGCGCCGGTCAGCTCGGCGAGGATCCGCAGCTCGGCGGTGGCCTGCGCCTTGATCACGCCGCCGCCGACGTAGAGCACCGGGCGCTTGCTGCTGACCAGCATCTTCGCGGCTTCGCGGATCTGCTTGGCGTGCGGCTTGGTGACCGGACGGTAGCCCGGCAGCGCGGTCTCGACCGGCCACCGGAAAGTGGTGGTGGCCTGCAGCGCGTCCTTGGCGATGTCGACCAGGACCGGGCCGGGGCGGCCGGTGGCGGCGATGTGGAAGGCCTCGGCGATCACCCGGGGGATCTCGGCCGGGTCGGTGACCAGGTAGTTGTGCTTGGTGATCGGCATGGTGATGCCGCAGATGTCCGCCTCCTGGAAGGCGTCGGTGCCGATCGCCTTGGAGGCGACCTGACCGGTGATCGCGACGATCGGCACGGAGTCCATGTACGCGTCGGCGATCGGGGTGACCAGGTTGGTCGCGCCGGGGCCGGAGGTGGCCATGCAGACCCCGACCTTGCCGGTGGCCTGGGCGTAGCCGGTGGCCGCGTGGCCGGCGCCCTGCTCGTGGCGGACCAGGATGTGGCGCACCTTGACCGAGTCCATCAGCGGGTCGTACGCGGGAAGGATGGCCCCGCCCGGGATGCCGAAGACGGTGTCCGCGCCCACGGCCTCGAGCGAGCGGATGAGCGACTGGGCTCCGGTCATGGTCTCGGCGACGTGCTGGGGAGCGGGAGCGTGGGCGGCCGGGTTGTCCCCGCGGCGGGGGGATGCGGCGTGCTCGGTCATCTGCCTGTCTCTTCTCGGGTTTTGCCGGCCCGGTGCTGCGGGCCCCGGTAGTGCGAGGGTGGGGGTCCCGGTCCGGGCCGATCGCCGGCTCTGCCTCAATCGTCCCGCTCGATCCGACGATGCGGACTCTTCGGGGCGGTCGGGGCCAGGGGTCTTGCGGGGGGAACAGCGTCAGTGCAACAAAAAACCCCTCGTGCCCAAGGGCATGCGAGGGGTGGCGCGTCGGTCTGTCACGAGCGGGGCGTGCGAGCCCACTCAGCCGACGCGCCCGCCAAGTACGAGAATTCGGGTGCGCATGGCAACGACCTTCCTCCCGTCCGGGGTGGCGTGTCAAGCAGGTGGGATGACCGTCTCGCCATGCGGACCAGCTCCCGGACCGGCGGCGGCCGGGTGTTCGGGCAGGTCGGAGGCCCCGTGGTGAGGTACGACACGGCCCGGCGCGGCGTCCGCGCGGCCACCCGTACGGGTGTCCGCGGCCAGGTACCCGCGGCGGGCGGACAGCGGGCCGAGCGGCTTGGGCAGCGGGTAGCCGCGGCGGGCCAGCGCCCGGCGCAGCCGGGTCTCGTCCAGCGGCGGGGCGAAGGCCGAGCCCTGGGCCAGCCGGCAGCCCAGCTCCTGCAGCGCGGCGACCTGCCGGGGCAGGTCCACACCCTCGGCGGCGGTGATCATCCCGAGGTCACGGCCGAGCCGCAGGGCGTGCCCGGCCAGGGTGCGGCTGAGCGCGGACTCGCCGAGGTCCTGGACCAGCGTGCGGTCCAGCTTGAGCCCGTCCAGCGGCAGCCGGGCGAGCGCCCCCAGCGAGCCGCTGCCGGCGCCGTAACCGGCCAGCCAGGTGGAGACCCCGAGTCTGCGCAGCGCGGCCAGCCGGCGGCCGAGTTCGTCGGCGAGCCGGTCCGGGCCCATCCGGGCCACCTCGATCACCAGCTCGCCGGCCGGCAGCCCGCTGTCGCGCAGCGCCGCGGCCACCGTCTCGTACAGGCCTGGCGAACAGAGCCGCTCGGTGGAGAGCCGGACGGCCACCGGGACGGGCACCGGCGCGCCGCCGCGGCTCCGGCCGCACACCGCCCGCCGGTCGGCGGCGGCCGCCACCGCCTCCTGCACCAGCCAGCGGGAGAACCGGGTCGCCGCGTCGCCGTGCTCGGCCGAGCGCAGGAACTCGGCCGGGGTGAGCAGCAGCCCGCCCGCCGAGCGCCAGCGGGCCTGGGCCTCGACGCCGATCACCGCGCCGCTGGCGAGGTCCACCACCGGCTGGTGGAGCAGGGTGAAGCCGCCCTCCCGGACGGCCACCCGCAGCCGCTCCTCCAGCTCGGTGCGGCGCTCCAGGTCGGCCCGCATCGCGGGGGCGTAGAGCACCACCCGGCCCTTGCCCTCGGACTTCGCCCGGTACATCGCGAGGTCGGCGTTGCGCATCAGCTCGTCGGCGGCGGCCCTGGGGTCGGCGGCCGGGCCGCGCTCGGGGGTGCCGAAGGCGATGCCGATGCTGGCGGCGACGCCGAGTTCGACGCCGCCGATCCAGTACGGCTCGGAGAGCGCGACCCGCAGCCGCTCGGCCAGCTCCTGGACCTGCAGCTTGCCGAGCGGGCCGCAGACCAGGGCGGCGAACTCGTCGCCGCCGAACCGGGCGACGGTGTCCCCGCAGCGCACCGCGCCCAGCAGCCGGCGGGCGGCCTGCACCAGCAGCTCGTCGCCCACCTGGTGCCCGGCGGTGTCGTTGACCGCCTTGAAGCCGTCCAGGTCGAGGAAGAGCACCGCGATCCCGGCGCCCGTCCCGTCCTGCTGGCCGCGGTTGCCGAGGGCGGCGCGCAGCCGCTGGGTGAACAGCGCCCGGTTGGGCAGGTCGGTGAGCGGGTCGTGGAAGGCGTTGTGCTGCAACTGGGCCTGGAGCATGACGCGTTCGGTGACGTCCCGGCTGTTGAGCAGCAGACCGTCGCGGTGCCGGCTGACCGTGGACTCGACGTGCAGCCACTCGCCGACGCCGGAGCTGATCCGGCACTCCACCCGGGCCGAGGTCTCGCCGGTGCCCGGGGTGCGGTGGGCGGCGAGCCGGACCCGCGCGAGGTAGCGGCGGACCTCGGCGAGCACCCGGTCCACGTCCTCGGGGTGCACCAGGTCCAACAGGTTGCCGCCGACCAGTTCCTCCGGGTCCCGCCCGTACACGCCGAGCGCCGCCGGGGAGACGTACGAGAGCACGCCGTTCGCCCCCGCGATCATGATGACGTCACTGGAGCCCTGCACCAGGGAGCGGAAGTGCGACTCCTTGTGGGCGAGTTCCTGGGCCAGTGAGAGGTTGTCGAGCAGCATGACGCCTTGCCTGAGGATCAGTGCCAGCCCGACGGTGCACGCGGCCGCGGCCACCACGCGGTCCAACTCGCGCCCGCCGAGGGCGTTGTAGAGGATTCCCGCGGTGCACACCGCGGCGGCCGCGTACGGGGTGAGCGCGCTGAAGGTGGTGGCCACCCGGCGGCGCGGCAGGCCGCCGGCCGAGGGGTGCTCGCGCAGCGGACGGCGCCAGCGCGAGGACCACGGCGCCCAGGCGAGCAGCAGACTGCCGGAGAACCAGCCGGCGTCCAGCAGTTCGCCGGAGTGGTAGTTGCTGCGCAGCTCCGGGGAGGTGAACAGGGCGTCGCAGGTCACCGTGACGGCGAGCGCGAGCATCGCGGTGTGCACCGCCGCCCGGTTGCCGTCCCGGCCGCCGAAGCGCAGCCCCACCACCAGGCTGACCAGCAGGATGTCCAGCACCGGGTAGGCCAGGTTGAGGGCCAGCCGCAGCGGGGAGCCGCTCTCGCCGGCCGCGATCCGGCCGAGCGCCAGGCTCCAGCTGAGGGTGAACAGCGAGCCGGCGATCAGCCAGCCGTCGAGCAGCAGGCACAGCCAGCCGGCCGCCGAGCGCGGGTGCTGGGCGAGCACCAGCACGCCGGTGATGGCGAGCGGGGCGAACAGCAGGAAGGCGTACTCGGCGAGCGAGTCCTGCGGCAGCGGGATGCGCACGACCAGCTCGTACCAGCCCCAGGTGCCGTTGCCGAAGGCGACCATGAACGAGGAGAGGCCGAACAGCAGCCAGGCCGGGCGGGCGTGGCCGCCGACCGTGCAGCCGTACACCAGGCAGGACAGCGCGGCCCCGAGGGCGGCTGCGGCGAGCCCGAAGTCGCCCATGAAGATGGAGAGTTGGCGTGATCCCCAGCCGGTGGCGGCACCCAGCGCGTAGGCCAGGCAGAGCCCGCCGAGGGCGAGGCCGGGCAGCACGCGGCTCTCCCGGAGCCTGCGCAGCGGGCCACGCCCGGCAGGCGGCGGCGGGTCCGCGGCGGACGCGTCGGTGGGCGGCACGCCCGGTCGTCCGGATCCGGGCAGCACCGTATCGGTGGAGCTCACTCGGCCTCTCCCCCTCCGACCCGGGGCCTGGCGCCCCGGCCACGGGCCACCGGCCGCGCACCTCTCGGACGTACGCGGTGGCCTGGCGCCCCGTCAGGACGGTGGCCCAGGGGGTGGGCGGCCTTCCGGCCACCGCACCGCACCGATGCTCCCGCTCGGGACCCTACACCAATTCCGTCACTCAATGACACGCACACTCAACTTAGAGTAATGGCGACAGAGCGGGGAAATGCACCCGATTCCGACCGATCGGCCCGGTTGGCGGCGGCGCGCGGGCAGGGGCTCACGCGGCGCGCACGGGAGCACGCGACGGCGCCCGACCCCCGGAGCAGTCAAAGGGCCTGTCTCTCGGGTGCTTGCCGGGTCCGACGAAACCCAAGAGACAGGCTCTGTCGCCGACCGTACGGGTACGGTCGGCGACCTGCGGATTCACCGGCCCGAGGGGGCCAGGTCGTCGGGGAACAGCCGCAGCCGATGGGCCAGCGCGGCGGCCTCGCCGCGACCGCCGACCTCCAACTTGCCCAGGATGTTGGACACGTGCACGCTTGCGGTCTTCGGAGAGATGTACAGTTCCTCGGCGATCTGCCGGTTGGTCCAGCCCCGCGCGAGCAACCGGAGCACGTCCCGCTCACGGGGGGTGAGCCCGAACGAGTCCCCGACGGCCTGCACCGGGGCCGCCGCGGCGGCCGGGCGCGCGGCCGGGGCGAGGGTGAGCCCGGCCCGCTCGGCCAGGGCGGCGATCTGCGCCCCGAGCGGCCGGTCGCCCCGGGCGGCCGCCAGTTCGGCCGCCTCGCGCAGCAGTTCGGTCGCGGCCTCCCGCCGCCCGGCCCGCACCTCCGCCTCCGCACCGCGCAGCAGGGCGAGGGCCAACGGGTACGGCAGGCCGGTCGGCCGCAGCTCGGCGATCGCCCGCGCCCACTGCTCGGGCGTGTCCGCGGCCGCGGCACGGGCGAGTTCGGCCTCCAGCAGTCCGGCCCAGCCGCGATGCAGCGGGGACTGCGGCCGCAGTTCGGCGCCCGCCGCGGCGATCGCGGCCAGCACCTCGGCGCGGCCCGCCTCGGTCTCCGGCAGCCCCAGGCTGTCCGCCTCCACCCCGGCGGCCTCCACCAACAGCGGGTAGACGTCGGAGGCGTAGCCGAGCCGCCCCTCCTCCGCGAGCGCGGCGAGCAGTTCGGCCCGGGCCTCCAGCGGCCGTCCGCCGTACGCGGCGATCCGCACCGCCAGCCGGCTGATCGGCACGCTGTGCTGCGGCTGGCCGACCCGGTTGGCCGCCCGGGCCTTCGTCAGCAGGGTCGCCGCGGCGGCGAAGTCCCCCCGCAGCACGGCGAGGTCACCGCGCATCCGGTCCAGGAACTCGGCGTGGGAACCGGTCAGACTGGCCGACTCGCTGGCGGCGAGCAGTTCCTCGGCCTCCCGGACCTGCCCGAGGTCGGCCAGCGCCTCGACCAGGTTGCCGGTCAGGATGTTGCCGATGTTGCGCTGCAGCCCGTTGCCGTCCGCGAACTCCAGGCCCTCCCGGGCCAGCCGGACGGCCTCCTCGGCCCGGCCCAGTCCGCGCTGCATGCTGGCCAGGTTGTTGATGCCGCGCAACAGGAGGTCCGGCACGCCCAGTTGCCGGGCCCGCTCGACCGCCGCCGTCAGCTCGGCCAGCCCGCCCTCGGCGTCGCCCAGGAGGTCGTGGCGCAGGCTGCCGAGGGTCATCCGGGCGTGCACCTCGACCGAGTGGGCGCCGACCTGCTCGGCGATCCGGATCGCCCGCTCGGCCAGTTCCAGGTGCTCGGGGCGGGGCGATCTGACCACCGCGACCCCAGCGGCCAGCGCGAACACCTCGGCCTGCACGGCGGACGGCGGCAGGCCCTCCACCAGCCGGTGCGCGCGGGCGATCTCCTCGTCGTCCCCGGAGCGGCGCAGGTTGCCCAGCATCCGGGCCCGGTTGATCCGGAACCAGGCCGAACGGACCGGGTGCTCCGCCTCGTCGACCAGCCGGAGACCGCGCTTGGCCAGGCTCAGGCCGCGCTCGCGGTCGCCGCAGCGCCGGGCCGCGACCACCGCCTCGGCCAGCACGTCGACCAGCTGGATCCGGTCGCAGTCCGCGTCGGCGGGGCTGTGGTCGCAGGAGCCGGGCGGGTAGGTCTCGGCCCAGTCGTACGGGCGCAGGGTGTGCGCCAGCACCTCCTCGGAGACCTGGTCCCACAGCTCCAGGGCGCGTTCCAGCATGCCGAGTTGCTCGGCGAAGGCGTTGCGGCGGCGGGCCGCGCGGGCGGCGTCCAGGGCGGTCGGCAGGGCGCGGGCCGGGTCGTGCGCGTGGTACCAGTAGTTGGCCAGCCGGGCCGGCAGCGCGTCGGCGGGCACCAGCTGCGGGCGGGCCTCCACGGCGAGCGCGAACTTGCGGTTGATCCGGTGCCGTTCGCCGGGCAGCAGGTCGTCCGAGACGGCCTCGCGGACCAGCGCGTGCCGGAAGCGGTAGCCCTCGCCCTCGCTGTCCGGGCGCAGGATGTTGGCGCCGACGGCCGCCCGCAGCGCCTCGATCAGCGCCTCCTCGTCGTCGGCCAGGACGGCGGCCAGCAGGGCGTGTTCGACGTGCGAGCCGCCCTCGGCGGCGATCCGCACCACCCGCTGGGCCTCCTCGTCCAGCCCCTCGACCCGGACCAGCAGGATGTCCCGCAGCGAGTCGGTCAGCCCGGCGCCGCAGCCGTCCTCGAAGGCGGTGGCCAGTTCCTCGACGAAGAACGGGTTGCCCTCCGAGCGGCGCAGGATCCGGTCCACCAGCTGGCGGTCGGGGGCGGTGGTGCCGAGGATGCCGGCCAGCTGGGCCGCGACCTCGCGGCGGCCGAACCGTTCCAGCTCCAGCCGCTGGACGGTGCGCAGCCGTTCGAGCTCGGCGAGGAAGGGGCGCAGCGGGTGGCGGCGGTGCAGGTCGTCGGTGCGGTAGGTGGCGACCAGCAGCACCCGGGAGCGGTGCAGGGTGCGCACCAGGAAGGCGAGCAGTTCCCGGGTGGAGCGGTCGGACCAGTGCAGGTCCTCGACGGCGAGGACGAGGGTACGCTCCGCGCCGAACCGTTCGAACAGTCTCGCGGTGTGCTCGAACAGCCGGGCCCGGCCGTACTCGTCGTTGGGTTCGCCGTCCGCCTCGCCGAACTCGGAGAGCAGCCGGGCGAGATGACCCTCGCTGCCGGCCGCGGCGGCCTCGAACTCGGCGCCCAGCGAGCGGTGCAGCCGGCGCAGCGCGGCGGCCAGCGGCGCGTACGGCAGGCCTTCGGCGCCGACCTCCAGACAGCTGCCGAGCGTGGTGACCGCACCCCCGTCGGAGGCCCGCTGCAGGAACTCCTCCAGCAGCCGGGTCTTGCCGATGCCGGCCTCGCCACCGATCAGCACGGCCTGCGGGCTGCCGGTGCCCGCCCTGCGCAGCGCGTCGGTCAGTTCGGTGATCTCGCTGCCGCGGCCGACGAAGACGGGACTGACCGATATCTGCTGCATGGAGGCGAGCATGCCATAGCCGGAGCCGCCGGTGAGAGGGGTTATCTCCCGGGGCGAACGCCCGGAGGGGGAGGCGCTCCCCCGCGGCGCCTCCCCCTCCGGAACTCCATCGGCACCGTCGTGGTGCCGCACCGTCAGCACTCCGGCCGACGCACGGGGCGCCGCTGGAAGCGGGCGGCCACCGGACGGCGGCGGAGGCGTCGGGCCTGCCTGGCCTCGCGGACCAGACGCTCGTGCTCGGCGCGGACCTCGAGCTCGTGGGCCTGCTGCTGGATGAGCTGGTACTCGATCACTTCGGGTTCCCCTTCGGGTTTCACCTTCGTTTCCCTGACGAGTAAGAGCTTCCTCCCCCAGTGGGGGGTGCCACATCGGGAGCGTGCCCCATCTTCCGAAGGCCGGATGCCTTAGATGAGGCGCCAGAAAAGGTTTAAGGCCCCGTCTCACCTAGATACATAGGTGAGACGGGGCCTTAGGCCTTACTTAGAGGGCCTTAGATGCCTTAGGCGCCTTAGGAAGGCGGGCTTGACGGCGTAGAGAACCTCAGGCAGAGACGCTCAGCTTCTCCAAGATCAGATCCTTCACACGTGCCGCGTCCGCCTGGCCACGGGTGGCCTTCATGACCGCGCCGACCAGCGCGCCCACGGCCGCGATCTTGCCGTCGCGGATCTTGGCGGCGACGGCCTCGTTCTCGGCGATGGCCTGGTCGACGGCGGCGCCCAGCGCCGAGTCGTCCGAGACCACGGCCAGGCCGCGCTTCTCGACGACCTCGTCCGGCTCGCCCTCGCCGGCCAGCACGGCCTCGATGACCTGACGGGCCAGCTTGTCGTTCAGCTTGCCCTCGGCGACCAGTGCGGTGACCCGGGCGACCTGCGCCGGGGTGATCGGCTGCTCGCTCAGCTCGGTGCCGGTCTCGTTGGCGCGGCGGGCCAGCTCGCCCATCCACCACTTGCGGGCCTGGTCGGCCGGGGCACCGGCCGCGATGGTCTCCAGGATCGGCTCGACCGCACCGGCGTTGAGCACGGACTGCATGTCCTTGTCGGACAGGCCCCACTCGGCCTGCAGCCGGGCGCGACGCACCCGCGGCAGCTCCGGCAGCGCGGCGCGCAGCTCCTCGACCCACTCGCGGGAGGGGGCCACCGGCACCAGGTCCGGCTCGGGGAAGTAGCGGTAGTCCTCGGCGTTGTCCTTGATCCGGCCCGAGGTGGTGGTGCCGTCGTCCTCGTGGAAGTGGCGGGTCTCCTGGACGATGGTGCCGCCGTCGGTCAGCACGGTGGCGTGCCGCTGGATCTCGAACCGGGCGGCCCGCTCCACGCTGCGCAGCGAGTTGACGTTCTTGGTCTCCGAGCGGGTGCCGAAGGTCTCGGTGCCGTTCGGGCGCAGCGACAGGTTGACGTCGCAGCGCATCTGGCCCTTGTCCATCCGGGCCTCGGAGACGCCCAGCGACCTGATCAGCTCGCGCAGCTCGGCGACGTACGCCTTGGCGACCTCGGGGGCCCGCTCGCCCGCGCCGACGATCGGCTTGGTGACGATCTCGATCAGCGGGATGCCGGCCCGGTTGTAGTCGAGCAGCGAGTGGGTGGCCCCGTGGATGCGACCGGTGGCGCCGCCGACGTGGCTGGACTTGCCGGTGTCCTCCTCCATGTGGGCGCGCTCGATCTCCACGCGGAAGGTCGAGCCGTCCTCCAGCTGCACGTCGAGGTAGCCGTTGAAGGCGATCGGCTCGTCGTACTGCGAGGTCTGGAAGTTCTTGGGCATGTCCGGGTAGAAGTAGTTCTTCCGCGCGAACCGGCACCACTCGGCGATCTCGCAGTTCAGCGCCAGGCCGATCTTGACGGCCGACTCCACGCCCACCGCGTTGACCACCGGCAGCGAGCCCGGCAGGCCCAGGCAGGTCGGGCAGGTCTGGCTGTTCGGCTCGGCGCCCAGCTCGGTCGAGCAGCCGCAGAACATCTTGGTCTTGGTACCGAGCTCGACGTGGACCTCAAGGCCCATCACCGGGTCGTACGACGCGAGAGCGTCCTCGTAGGAGACCAGGTTCATGACGCTCACAGCGTCCCTTCTCACTTGAAGCTTGGGAGGTACGGGCCCGGCCGCCGCGCTCGCGCGGGGCCGGGCTAGGGCGTGTCTTGCGGGTCCTTGCCGGCGAAACCCACAAGACACGCCCTGGGCGTCAGCCCAGCAGTACGTCGTCGGAGCCCAGCTGGCGCAGCTCGCGCACCAGCAGGGCGGTGCCGGTGATCAGCGCGGCCGCGCCGACCAGGGCGTTGACCAGCTTGAGGGTGTCGCTCTCCTCGCGGGCCTTGCGGACGTCCTTGACGATGGAGATCGCACCGAAGGCGCTGGTGCCGATGGACAGCCAGAGGCCGGGCTTCGAGTGCTTCCACCCCTTCAAAGAAGCAGACTGGGCCTTGGCCTTCTCGATCTTGCTCACAGTGCCGGTACCTCCTCCAGCAGGGTGTGCCCCCACTTGTCGTTGAGTGCGGCCTCGACGGCACCGCCCACGCGGTACAGGCGGTCGTCCGCCATCGCGGGAGCGATGATCTGCAGGCCGACCGGGAGATTGTCCTCCGGCGCCAGGCCGACCGGCAGCGACATGGCCGCGTTGCCCGCCAGGTTCGACGGAATCGTGCACAGGTCGGCCAGGTACATCGCCATCGGGTCGTCGGCGCGCTCGCCGATCGGGAAGGCGGTGGTCGGCGTGGTCGGCGAGACCAGGACGTCCACGCCGGCGAAGGCGGCGTCGAAGTCGCGCGAGATCAGCGTGCGCACCTTCTGGGCCGAGCCGTAGTAGGCGTCGTAGTAGCCCGAGGAGAGGGCGTACGTGCCCAGGATGATGCGGCGCTTGACCTCGTCGCCGAAGCCCGCCTCGCGGGTCAGCGCGGTGACCTCCTCGGCCGAGCGCGAGCCGTCGTCGCCGACCCGCAGGCCGTAGCGCATGGCGTCGAAGCGGGCCAGGTTGGAGGAGCACTCCGACGGGGCGATCAGGTAGTACGCCGGCAGCGCCAGGGTGAAGGACGGGCAGGACACCTCGACGACCTCGGCGCCCAGCTCGCGCAGCAGCTCCACCGACTCGTTGAAGCGCTGCATCACGCCGGTCTGGTAGCCCTCGCCGGCGAACTCCTTGACGACGCCGATCCGCATGCCGCGGATGTCGCGCATCCTGGCGGCCTCGACCACGGCCGGGACGGGCGCGTCGATCGAGGTGGAGTCCAGCGGGTCGTGCCCGGCGATGGCCTCGTGCAGCAGCGCCGCGTCCAGCACCGTACGGGCGCACGGGCCGCCCTGGTCCAGGCTGCTGGAGAAGGCGACCAGGCCGTAGCGGGACACCGAGCCGTAGGTCGGCTTGACGCCGACGGTGCCGGTGACGGCGCCGGGCTGGCGGATCGAGCCGCCGGTGTCGGTGCCGATCGCCAGCGGGGCCTCGAAGGCGGCCAGCGCGGCGGCCGAACCGCCGCCGGAGCCGCCGGGGATGCGGGTGAGGTCCCACGGGTTGCCGGTCGGGCCGTAGGCCGAGTTCTCGGTGGAGGAGCCCATCGCGAACTCGTCCATGTTGGTCTTGCCGAGGATGACCACACCGGCGTCCTTGAGACGGGTGGTCAGGGTGGCGTCGTACGGCGGGATCCAGCCCTCGAGCATCTTGGACCCACAGGTGGTCGGGATGCCCTTGGTGGTGAAGACGTCCTTCAGCGCGAGCGGGACGCCGGCCAGCGGGCCCAGCTCCTCGCCCTTGGCGCGCTTGTCGTCTACGGCCTTGGCGGCGGCCAGCGCGCCCTCGGTGTCGACGTGCAGGAAGGCATTGACCTTCTTGTCGACGGCCTCGATGCGGTCCAGGTGCGCCTGGGCGACCTCGACGGCGGACACCTCGCCCTTGGCGATGGCGGTGGCCGTCTCGGCGGCCGTCCACCTAATGATCGGAGTGGGGATCATCTCGGTCATCTCGGTCAGTCCTCCCCGAGGATCTGCGGCACACGGAAACGCTGCTCCTCGGCGGCGGGGGCGCCGGACAGCGCCTGCTCCGGGGTGAGCGACGGCCGCACCTCGTCCGCGCGCATGACGTTGGTCAGCGGCAGCGGGTGGGAGGTCGGCGGGACGTCCTGTCCGGCGACCTCGGAAACGCGGGCGACCGCGCCGATGATCACGTCGAGCTGCTCGGCGAAGTGGTCCAGCTCTTCGGGCTTCAGCTCAAGACGCGACAGCCGGGCGAGGTGGGCGACCTCCTCGCGCGTGATGCCAGGCATGCAGCGATCCTCAGGGTGAGTTCTGGTGAGACCCGGCGACGCCTTCGGCGGTGCCGGGCCCGGGCAGGAGCAGCCGGGTTCGGCGCTCCGTCCTCGTGGTCTTTGGACCCATCCTATGGGGCCCGGCCCGGCCACCGGCCAACGAGTGACCTCGGACCCGCGTCACTGGGGCCTGGTGCGGGCCCAACCCGGGTTGCCGGGCGCCGTGATGCCCAGTGGCGCGGCCGGCACCGCCTGGCCCCGCTGCACGGCCTGGACGACGGGCGGCAGCACCGGCGGGAGGGTCGGCGGCAGCACCGGCGGCCGTGTGGCCGACTGAGCGGCCGGCTTGATCACGGTGGGCGGGGTGACCGGCTTGACGAGCGGCGGGAGCTTGGGCGGGGCGCCGAGCCGCTCCGCGGTCGGGGCGCCGGTGGTGCGGTGCACCCGCAGCCAGGCGGTGGCCTGCTCGGCGGGCAGCGCGGCCGAGACCAGCCAGCCCTGGACGGCGTCCACGCCCATGCAGTGCAGCCGCTCCCAGGTCTCGTCGTCCTCGACGCCCTCGGCGACCACGGTCAGGCCGAGCGAGTGGGCCAGCTCCACCGAGCAGCGGACCACCGCCGCGTCGTGGTCGTCGGCGACCATCCGGGAGACGAAGGAGCGGTCGATCTTCAGCTCGCCGACCGGCAGGCTGCGCAGCCGCACCAGTGAGGAGTGGCCGGTGCCGAAGTCGTCAAGGGACATCCCGACGCCGTAGCCGCGCAGCTCGGCCAGGGTGTCGGCGGCGCGCCGGGAGTCGTCCAGCAGCAGCCGCTCGGTGATCTCCAGCTGGAGCGCGTGGGCCGGCACCTGGTGGCGCACCAGGTGCCCGGCGACGCGCTGGGCGAAGCCGGGGTTGAGCACGTCGCGCGGCGAGACGTTGACCGCGACCTGCACCTGCAGGCCCTGGTCGCGCCAGTAGGCGAGCTGGCCGACGGCCGCCTCGAGCACGTAGTCGGTGAGCCGGGGCATCAGGCCGCTGGACTCGGCGAGGCCGACGAACTCGTCCGGCGAGACCTTGCCCTGCCCGGGTCGCTCCCAGCGCAGCAGCGCCTCCAGGCCGACCACCCGGCCGTCGAAGGCCACCTTCGGCTGGTAGTGCAGCTGCACCTCGCCGGTCTCCAGGGCCCGGCGCAGGTCGCCGAGCAGGCCGATCCGGTACGGGGTGTCGGCGTCCTGGGTCTCGTCGTACTGGGCGACCCCGCTGCACCCGCGCTGGGCGTGGCCCATCGCCACGTCGGCGCGGCGCAGCAGCGACTCGGCGTCCGGGGCGCCCTGCGGGTAGACGCAGACGCCGGCGCTGGCCTCCAGCACCAGCAGCAGCCCGTCCAGGCGGATCGGCGCGGCGAGTTCGGCGATCAGCGCCTTGGCCACCCGCTCCAGGCTGTCCGGGCAGGCGATGCCGGGCATCAGGACGGCGAACTCGTCGCCGCCCATCCGGGCCACCATCGGGCGGCCCCGGCGGTAGTGCCGGGGCAGGCCGGCGAAGACGTCGTCGATGGACTCCCGGGTGGCGCTGCCGGCCGGGCCGCCGGAGCGCAGCGCCCGGTGCAGTCGGCGGGCGATGTGAACCAGCAGCCGGTCACCCGCCGTATGACCGAGTGTGTCGTTGAGCGATCGGAAACGATCGAGGTCGAGCAGGATGAGACCGACGCTGCAGCCCTCCTCACGCTCGGCGATCGCCTCCTGGGCGGCCAGCAGTAAGGCCTGACGGTTGGGCAGGTCCGTCAGGGGATCGGTCAGCTGGTCGCGGGCGCGGTCCCGGGCGATCCGCCAGGCCGCCACCAGCACGGCCAGCGGCACCGCGAACAGCGGCAGCAGTTCGGGTTCGTACCGGTAGACCAGGACTGCCAGCGGGATGAGCGGCGCAGCACCGGCCAGCAGCACGCCGAGCAGCAGGACCGCACCCGCCACCCCCTGCGGCGGGCGTGTGGGCGCGCCACCGGTCGTACGATCCATAAGCCCTGTCCTCCGTCGGGCCCGCCCCGTCAGGCCGCCTTACGGTGAGGCACCGTGCCGGTACCGACAGCTGCCGGGCATGGAGCGACCCCGAGGAGCACCGGCTCAGCCGGTGCCCCCACCCCTGCTGACACTCTGTTGCGCTCCAGGGTATGCCGGGGTCCACCCGGTGGGCAGACTTTCGGACAACCGGAAACGCGCTACCGCGCCCGAGTGTCACACAGTGACACAATGCCCGCTTTCACTGGACGGCACCCGGTGACGTTGCATCAGGACGATAACAACACGGATCCGGCCACCGGCCGCTCGGGTCCGCTCCGGATCAGCCCTCGGCGGGGGTGCCGGCGGGATCGGCGGCCTCCTCGGGCTCCGGAAGTCCCAGGTGGGCACGGGCCGCCGACGGTCCGTCGGCCAGTAGCACGGCGAAACCCGCGTCGTCCAGGACCGGCAGTCCGAGCTGAACGGCCTTGTCGTACTTGGACCCTGGATTGTCACCGGCGACCACGAAGTCGGTCTTCTTCGAAACCGAACCGGTCACCTTCGCTCCGCGCGAGGTCAGCGCCTCCTTGGCGCCGTCCCGGGTGTGGCCGGACAGCGTCCCCGTCACGACCACCGTCAGCCCCTCCAGCGGGCGCTCCGCCGCCTCCTCGTCCGCGAACTCCTCGGTGAAGCGGACGCCTGCGGCGCGCCACTTCTCCAGGATCTCCCGGTGCCACTCCTCCTCGAACCACTCCTTGATCGAGCGGGCGATGGTCGGGCCGACGCCCTCGACCGCGGCCAGCTCCTCCTCGGTGGCCGAGAAGACCCGGTCCAGGTCACGGAACTCCCGCGCCAGCTCCTGCGCCGCCACCGGGCCGACGTGCCGAATCGACAGCCCGTTGAGGAAGCGCCAGAGCGGACGCTCCTTCGCCCCCTCCAGGTTGTCCAGCAGGGCCCGGAGCGACTTCTTCGGCTCGCCCTTGGTGGTCGCGAAGAAGAACACCTCCTTCTCCTTGCCGGTCCGGTCGTCCAGCTTGGGCATGCCGGTCTTCTGGTCGCGCACCAGCACCTTGATCGGCAGCAGCTGCTCCTCGGTCAGCCCGAAGACGTCGCCCTCGTTGCGCACCGGCGCCTCGGCCGGCTCCAGCGGCTGGGTCAGTGCGGTGGCCGCGACGTAGCCGAGCCCCTCGACGTCCAGGCATGACCGGCCGCCGAGGAAGGCGATCCGCTCCCGGATCTGCGCCGGGCAGTGCTGGGCGTTGGGGCAGCGCAGATCGATGTCCCCCTCGGACATCTGACGCAGCTCGGTGCCGCACTCCGGGCAGTGCGAGGGCATCACGAAGGCCTGCTCGGTGCCGTCCCGCAGGTCGTAGACCGGGCCGAGGATCTCCGGGATGACGTCACCGGCCTTGCGCAGCACCACGGTGTCGCCCAGCAGCACGTCCTTGGCCTTGACGATCTCCTGGTTGTGCAGCGTCGCGTACTGCACCATCGACCCGGCCACCTTCACCGGCTCGGCCAGCACCGCGTACGGGGTGGCCCGGCCGGTGCGGCCGATGCCGACCTTGATCTCGGCGAGCTTGCCGGTGACCTCCTCCGGCGGGTACTTCCAGGCGATCGCCCAGCGCGGGGACTTGGAGGTGGCGCCGAGCCGGCCCTGCAGGGCGATCTCGTCCACCTTGACCACGACGCCGTCGATCTCGTGCTCGACCGAGTGCCGCTGCTCGCCGAAGTGCTTGATGAAGGCCCGCACTTCGGCCAGGCTCCCGACCACCTTGTTGTGCCGGGCGGTGGGCAGGCCCCAGTCGTGCAGCAGCTGGTACGCGTGCGACTGGTTGTCGATGTCGAAGCCGACCCGGGCGCCGATGCCGTGCACCACCATGTGCAGCGGGCGGGAGGCGGTGACGTGCGGGTCCTTCTGGCGCAGCGAACCGGCGGCGGCGTTGCGGGGGTTCATGAACAGCCGGATCATCGCCCGGGGCCGCTTTCCCTCCTCGGCGCGCTCCTCGTTCTCCTGCCGGCGGCGCTCGTTCTCCTCCGAGAAGGAGGCGTTGAGCGCGATGAACTGCTCGGTCGGGAAGTAGACCTCGCCGCGGATCTCCACCAGCTCGGGGACGTTGTCGCCCTTGAGCCGGTGCGGGATCTCCTTGATGGTGCGGATGTTGGCGGTGATGTCCTCGCCGACCCGGCCGTCGCCGCGGGTCGCCGCCTGCACCAACTGGCCGTTCTCGTAGGTGAGGTTGACGGCCAGGCCGTCCACCTTGAGCTCGCACAGGTAGTGGTAGTCGATGCCGTGCAGCTCGGTGGCGACCCGGTCCGCCCAGGCGCCCAGCTCCTCGTCGTCCATCGCGTTGTCGAGGCTGAGCAGGCGCTCGCGGTGCTCGACCTCGGCGAACAGCTCGGTGGGGGCGCCGCCGACCTTCTGGGTCGGCGAGTCCGGCGTCACCAGGGCCGGGTGCTCGGCCTCCAGCGATTCCAGCTCGCGCATCAGGGCGTCGAACTCGGCGTCGCTGATGACCGGCGCGTCCTGCTCGTAGTACCGGGCGCGGTGGTCGGTGATCTCCTGCGCCAGCTCGGCGTGCCGCCGGCGCACCTCCGCCGGGACGTCCTCCCAGCCCTCGACAGCCGTCACCGCAAGCCCTCCTACGTTCTCATTCCGGGTTGTCCACCAGGCTCTGTGCCGCCCGCGCCGCGAGCGACAGCGCCCTGCGCGCGTACGCCGGGGAAGCCCCGGCGAGCCCGCAGGTCGGCGTCACCAGCACGCGGCGGCCCAGCAGCTCCGGAGCGAACCCGAGCCTGCGCCACAAGGTCCTGACCCCCTGGACACTACCGGCCGGGTCCGACACCGCCTGGTCAGTGGCGGGGACGACACCGGCGAGGATCACCGTGCCGCCCTCCACCGCCTCGCCGAGGTCGTCGTCCTGGCGCTCAGTGAGCAGTGAGAAGTCCAGCGAGATCCCGGCCACCCCGGCCCGGCGCAGCAGCGGGATCGGGACCTCGGGGGCGCAGGAGTGCACCACGACGGGCGCGTCCAGACCGCGGATCAGCTCCCGCAGCACCTCCTCGGCGACCTGCCGGTCGACGGCGCGCAGCCGCTGGAAGCCGCTCGCGGTCTTCACCGCGCCCGCGAGGACGGCGGGCAGCGAGGGCTCGTCCAGCTGGAGGACCGGTTGTGCGCCCGGCACCCGCTTGCGGACCTCCGCGAGGTGGCGGCGCAGGCCCTCGGTGAGCGAGCCCGCGATGTCCCGGCAGGCGCCCGGGTCGGCGAGCGCCTTCTCGCCGTGCTTGAGCTCGATGTTCGCCGCCAGCGTCCACGGGCCGACGGCCTGGATTTTGAGCGCACCCTGGTGGCCCTGGGTGAACTCCTCCAGGGCGTCCAGGTCCTCGCCGAGCCAGGAGTGGGCGCGGCGGGTGTCCCGGCCGGGGCGGTCGGTGAACCGCCAGCCGCTGGGCTCGGTCTGCGCGAACAGCTCGACCAGCAGGCCGGCGCTGCGGCCGATCATGTCGGCGCCCGGCCCGCGTGCGGGCAGCTCGGGCAGGAACGGCAGGTGCTCCAGCGCCCCGGTGGAGGTCTTGGCGGCCTCCCGGGCGTCGGTGCCGGGCAGCGAGCCGACGCCGGTGGCGGCGCCGCGCAGGTCGGGGAAGGGGTGTCCGGTGCTCACCCGTCCGAGCCTAGTGCGCGGCGCCGGGTGGTTCTCAGTGCCCCGGGCGGACGGTGAGGTCGGTGATCTCGGCGTCCCGGGAGGCGTCCAGGGCGGCGAGGATCGCCCTGGCGACGGAATCCGGCTCGATCCAGCGGGCGGGGTCGTACTCCTTGCCCTCCTGCTGGTGCACCTTGACCTGCATCGCGGTGGCGGTGCGGCCGGGGTAGACCGAGGTCACCCGGACTCCGTTGGCGTGCTCCTCCTGGCGCAGCGAGTCGGCGAGCGCCTTCAGGCCGTGCTTGCTGGCCGCGTACGCCGACCACTCGGCGTGGGCGGTCAGGCCCGCGCCGGAGTTGACGAACACCACGTGGCCCTTGGCCAGGCGCAGCGAGGGCAGCATCAGCCGGGTCAGCTCCGCGGGGGCGAGCAGGTTGACGTTCAGCGTCTCCTGCCAGGCCTTGACCGAGAGGTCGCCGACCGTCCCCAGCTCGACGACGCCCGCGACGTGCAGCAGGGAGTCCAGCTCGATCGGCGGCTGCTGGTGCCCGAGGGCCCAGGACAGCTTGCCGGGGTCCCCGAGGTCCCCGACGAGGGTGCGGGCGCCCGGGAAGCGGTCGCGCAGCTCGGCGGCCCGGCGGGCGTCACGGGCGAGCAGCCAGAGCTCGTCCCCGCGCTCGGCGAGGCGTTCCGCGAGGACGGCGCCGATGCCGGAGCCCGCGCCGGTGATCAGATGTGCAGCCATGGCCCCGATCCTCTCAGGCCTTGAGCAGCTCGAACACCTCGGCGGGCGTGTCGGCGAAGCCGACCAGGTCGGCCAGCGGCCGCGGCAGGAAGCCCTCGACGTCCATCCGCTCCAGCTGGGTGCGCAGCCCCGAGTAGAAGCCCTCGGTGTCCAGCAGGACGACCGGCTTCTCGAACATCCCGTGCTTCTTGAGCTCCAGCACCTCGGTGACCTCGTCCATGGTGCCCAGGCCGCCGACCAGGACGACGACGGCGTCCGCCCGAGACGCCAACTCCCGCTTGCGCTCGGCCAGATCGGCGGTCATCACCAGCTCGTCCGCGCCGACGTACCCCTTGTGCTTCAGCATCTCGACCATGATGCCGACCAGCTTGCCGCCCGCCGCCTTCACCTCATCGGCGAGGAGCCCCATCAGCCCGGCGTTCGAGCCACCCCAGACCAGGGTGTGCCCGCCCTCCCCGAGGAGCCGGGCGAACTCGGCGGCGGGGGCGGAGTAACGGTCGTCGAGCGAGTACGCGGAGCAGAAGACGCAGATATTCATAGTGCCGACTGGTCTATCACGCCCGCCCGCCCCCGCTCACCGGCATTACGCGCGGCTACCGGCAGCCTCTAGGGTGCTGCCCCGTGCGTCACCTTGAGATATCCGACCTGATCACGGCGGTGGACCCGCGCGACGGCCGACGGCTCCCGGTCCGGCGCGACGACGTCGTCCGGCAGCTGCGCGAGAGCGGCGACCAGCGCGCGGCCCGGATCGTCGCCGGGCTGTCCGTCGACCAGGGGGGCGCACTCGACCCCGACGCTGTGGACGGCCTGCTCATCAGCGTGCACACCGAACTCCAGCGGCTGAGCGAGGAGCTGAGCATCGGCCGCCGTCTGGTCCACCTGCTCCGCCCGCTCTTCACCGCGATCCGGGCCGGGCAGCCCGGGCCGTACCGGCTCGTCGACATCGGGTGCGGCCTGGGCTACCTGGTCCGGTGGCTCGCGGCCACCGGTTCGCTGGGCCCCGACGTCGAACTGATCGGGGTCGACCTCAATGCCGCACTGGTCGGCGAGGCCGACCGCCTCGCCCGGGAGGAGGGGCTCAACTGCCGCTTCGTGCACGGGAACGCCTTCGAACTGCCGGAGGCCGCTACGGTATACGTCTCCACCGGCGTGCTGCACCACTTCCGCGCCGAATCCCTCACCGAGTTCTTCCAAGCCCAGGCCTCTTCACCCGCGCTCGCCTTCTGCCACTTCGACATCGCCGCGACCCGTCTCGCACCCGTCGGCGCCTGGATCTTCCACCGCGCCCGGATGCGCCACCCACTCGGCCGCCACGACGGCGTCGTCTCCGCGTTGCGCGCGCACACCGACGAGACGCTCCTGCGCGCCGCCGCCGTGCCCGGCATGCGCGCGCTGGTCTACGAGCCGCGCGGCCTGTCGAACCCGTTCTGCACCACGCTGCGCCCGATCCTCGGGGTGCGCCCGCACCTGGAGGAACCGCTGCGCCAGGCCCTCGGCAGGGCCTCCCGCCGTCTGGTCGGCCCCGAGCAGCTCACCGAGGCCACCCGATGACGCCCGCCGTACCTCTCGTCCTGCTCGGCCTGGTCGACGCGGCCTTCAGCGGCTTCCGCGCCTACGCCGGACGCGACGCCCGCATCCGCAAGCACCGGGGCAACCTCCGGGCCGCCGGGCGCGGGCTGGCCGTCGGGGCCGCCCTACTGCTCGGCCCCGCGCTGACCGCCGTCCTCCTGCTGCTCACGGCCTCCGACCAGGAGCGGACCTACGCCACCCTGGCCGCCGGCGGCTGGGGCTACCTGCTCCCACTCACCCTCTACGCCGCGGCCGTCCTGCTCTCCCTCGCCGCCTACTTCACCCTGCCGTTCCGCGCCAGCACCCTCGCCATGGTCATCGGCCTCGGCCCGCTCACCCTGCTGCGCCCCCTCGCCGTCGCCACCGCGTGCCTCGGCACCCTCCTCAACGGCGGCGGCGTGCCCGCCCTGCTGGTCGGCGCGGTCGCGGGCGGCGCCGTCCTGTGCGTCGAGCCCCTGGTGCACCGGCGCTGGTACGGCGAGGTGCGGTAGCGCCCCCCTCACCCGCAGTTCCGGAGCATCAGTCCTTGTAGGGAACGAGCTTCGACAGGCTCAGCGTGAAGCCGAAGGGCTCGGGAATCATGATCGCATCGCCGAACTTCCTGTCGCTGCGGGTGTGATACCGGTCGTGGTCCGGCTCGGAGAACAGCGTCACGGTCTGCTGACGCGGGTCCACGATCAGATAGAGCGGGATGCGCATCACGGCGTAGTCGTGCAGCTTGTCCATCCAGTCGTTGCCCGGGTTGGACGGCGACACGATCTCCACCGCGATCAGAGCTTCCGCGGCTGGGGCCTTGTTGCCCGGCTCGGAGAGGATGTCGATCGGAAGGTAGGTCAGGTCCGGCTCGCGTCCCTTCGAGACGTCCGGGCTGACGATTTCGCTTCGCTCGCTGGGCAGATAGCCCTCAGGAGCATGCTGCTCGAACTGCCTGCGCACCTGGGCCACGTTGAGCTGATGGATGTTGGACGGAGACGCCTGCATGATCAGCGTGTCCCCGGACCATTCGATCCGGACGCCATCCGGGGCGATCCGCTCCAGCTCCTCGATGAAGTCGCGGTGCTGCTCGTAGAAGGTCATGCCGTCCACTATGGCGGACCTCGCCAACACCCCGGCCGGAAGTGCCCGCTCACTGCGGGTCGGCCCGGCGGTTCGCTCAGACCGTGACGGGCCGATCCTCCCGGTGGCCTGCTCGGTGGGCAGGCCACCGGGTCACAACAGCTGTCGGCCGTCGTGGGTTCGGACGCTCGGTGCCGTGTCGTCCCGGAGGGCGTCCAACAGGCGCACGGAGTAGACCTCGGTCATGCGGTCGGAAACCTCGGCCGGTGTGAGCCAGCCGATTTCGACCGTCTCGTCCGAGGGCCGCTCCGCCCCGCTCGCCGGTCGGCAACGGAAGACCAGCGCGACGATCCCGCGGCTCACGTTCTTGTAGACGCCGGTCAGCCGCTCCACGCGGACCTTGATCCCGGTCTCCTCATAGACCTCGCGGCACACGCCGTCCTCGATCGACTCGGTCAGCTCCAGCACCCCGCCCGGCGGCTCCCAGGTCCCGTTGTCGGCCCGCCGGATCGCCAGCACCCGGCCGTCGTCGCGTACCACCGCACCCGCGACGGACACCGAGTGGAGCGGCGTTGACTGGGTATTCCCGGCGCTGTTACTCATGTGCAGGAGGATAGGAGCCCTGATCCGATCCGGGTCTGGGCTGCCTACGGGGTGTCGGCGGCAGCCGCGTTGCAGGTCGTCACCGCCGCACTGGTGCTGATCAACCGCTCCCGCTGAACCCCCGCCCGTCCCGCAGCGCTGAACGGGCGGGCCCGGCCGTCCGCAGCGGACGGCCGGGCGCCCGGGAACGGGACTACGGGTGCTGGAAGAGCACCTCCGGGTTGGCCGCCGACGGGCCGTCGAGCAGGGGCTGGTGGATCCCCTTCAGGGTCTGGTCGAAGAAGGCTCCGACGTACTCCCGGGTCAGTTGCATGCCGCGCTCCGGCGAGGTGGTCGTCCCCGGCGGGAGGGGGATGCCGATCTCGGCGGCCAGGACGGTGACGTCCGTGAAGCTGCCGTGGTTGGTGCCCGTGACGGCCAGCCAGGGCTTGTAGCCGTCCCAGCCGGCCCAGGTCTGGCCCCACGAGGCGTCCCCGCCGCCGGCCGAGTGGTTGCTCGCCTTGCCGAGCAGGAGGAACGAGCGCCCGTCCAGCTTGTCGGTCGGGACCGGCGGCCAGAAGGTGCCGTCCATGTTCACCCCGGCCAGGATCCGGCGGTCGTCGGCCATCGCGTTCAGCGTGGAAGCGCCGCCGATCGAGTGCCCGGCCATGCCGATCCGGTCGCGGTCGATCAGGTGCGCCAGGCGCCAGGCCGGGTGGTGCCCGGTCAGCCGGTCCAGCACGAAGGACACGTCCTTCGCCCGGCTCTCCGGCAGCGCGTCCGGTGCGCCGCTGTCGCACAGCGCGCAGCCCGGGGTGGAGCCGTCGGCGAGGGTCTCGCCGGAGTCCTCGTAGGTGTGGCCGACCAGGGCCACCACGTAGCCGTGGCTGGCCAGGTCGGTCGCCAGGCCGGTCAGCGTGGCGCGGGGGTTCTCGAAACCCGGCGAGAGCACCACCAGCGGGAACTTCCCGCCCGCGGCCTTCGCGCCGGTGTAGGCGTGGGTGTCGATGTTCACGACGTCCTGCGGCTGGAGGCTGGTACCGGCCGGGACGCGCGTCGCCACGAAGCCCTGCGCCTCGCCGAGGCTCATGTACGGAGCGGGCTCGCCGGTGCCCGGCCGGGCCGGGTAGAACATCGACACCGCCAGCTGCCGGGGCCCGGCCGAGGGCGCCCACGGGTCGGGGCGGCTGTTGTCGGTCAGGTGCAACACCTCCTCCCCGACCGCGTACCGCCCGGTGGGACGGGGCAGCTCCCCGTGGAAGGCGGCGGGGGCCGGAGCCTGCGCGGCGACGGCCGGCGCCGGGGCGGCCATGGCGGCCCCGGCGAGCGGGAGCGGAAGGGCGAGGACGAGGGCGGCGACGGCCGCGATACGGCGGGTTCGAGTCATGCCCCCGACGTTAGGTTCGCCGCCCAACTCCCCGAATCAGCCCGGCGGATGCCCTCTCCGGCCCCGGTCATCCGGGTGGTTCAGCGGCGTCATCCCTCCGGATGACGCCGCCATGACCCACTCAGGCGGTGGCCGCCGGTCAGCTCCCGACGGCGTTGACGGCCGGGCGCTCCGTCGTGGCGATGGTGGCGGAGCCGACGACGCGGGTGCCGTCGTACAGCACCACCGCCTGGCCGGGGGCGATGCCGCGGGCCGGGGTGTCGAGGCGGACGTGGAGGGTGTCGTCGACCATGGCGGCCGAGACCGGCACCTCCTCGCCGTGGGCGCGCAGCTGGGCGGTGTAGCGGCCCTCCGCCAACGGCTCGGTGCCGCACCAGCGGGGGCGGATGGCGGTCAGCGCGGTGACGTCGAGGCCCTCGACCGGGCCGACGGTGACGGTGTTGTTCACCGGGGAGATGTCCAGGACGTAGCGCGGCTTGCCGTCGGCGGCCGGGCGGCCGATCCGCAGGCCCTTGCGCTGGCCGATGGTGAAACCGTAGGCGCCGTCGTGCTCGCCGAGCTTGGTGCCGTCGACGTCGAGGATGTCACCGGTGGCGGTGCCGAGGTGCTTGGCGAGGAAGCCCTGGGTGTCGCCGTCGGCGATGAAGCAGATGTCGTGGCTGTCGGGCTTCTTGGCCACGGCCAGGCCGCGGCGCTCGGCCTCCGCCCGGATCTCCTCCTTGGTGGTGTCACCGAGCGGGAAGAGCGAGTGGGCGAGCTGGTCGGCGTCGAGCACGCCGAGGACGTAGGACTGGTCCTTGGCGCCGTCCACCGCCCGGTGCAGTTCGCGCTCGCCGGACGGCAGGTCGACGATGCGGGCGTAGTGGCCGGTGCAGACGGCGTCGAAGCCGAGCGCGATCGCCTTGTCCAGCAGCGCGGCGAACTTGATCTTCTCGTTGCAGCGCAGGCAGGGGTTCGGGGTCCGCCCGGCGGCGTACTCGGCGACGAAGTCGTCGATCACGTCCTCGCGGAAGCGCTCGGCGAGGTCCCAGACGTAGAAGGGGATGCCGATCACGTCGGCGGCCCGCCAGGCGTCCCGGGAGTCCTCGATGGTGCAGCAGCCGCGCGCGCCGGTGCGGAAGGACTGCGGGTTGGCGGAGAGCGCCAGGTGGACGCCGGTCACCTCGTGCCCGGCTTCGACGGCGCGGGCGGCGGCGACGGCGGAGTCGACTCCGCCGGACATCGCCGCGAGCACGCGCAGGCGGCCGGTGGACGGAGTGGTCGGGGCACCCGGGAAGTCAGTCATGGTGAGTACAAGCGTACGGGGCCGCCGGACATGCCCAGAGCCGCACCGGGCTACCGGCGTACGGCCGCCAGCCCGGCGTTGCGCGCCCGCTGCACCGCCG
The DNA here is from genome assembly GCF_053596495.1 of Kitasatospora sp. NPDC001683. NCBI lineage: Bacteria > Bacillati > Actinomycetota > Actinomycetes > Kitasatosporales > Streptomycetaceae > Kitasatospora > Kitasatospora sp. NPDC001683. The sequence goes on along the minus strand of NZ_JBSFGK010000041.1, from coordinate 32,318 downwards.
GGCCGATGGCGGCGGCCAGGGCCGTGACGTCCTCGCGCACCGAGGTGTGGCCGAGCGAGAACCGCAGCGAGGCGCGCGCCAGCAGCGGGTCGACGCCCATCGCGAGCAGCACGTGGCTGGGCTGCGGCACCCCGGCCGAGCAGGCCGAGCCGGTGGAGCACTCGATGCCCTGGGCGTCCAGCAGCATCAGCAGGGCGTCGCCCTCGCAGCCGGGGAAGGAGAAGTGGGCGTTGGCGGGCAGCCTGCCCTCGCCCGCCGGGTCGCCGTTGAGCACCGCGTCCGGGACGGCCGCCAGGACGGCGGAGACCAGCTCGTCGCGCAGCGCGCCCAGCGTCACCGCGTGCTCCGCCCGTCGCTCCACGGCGAGCGCCGCGGCGGCCGCGAAGCCGGCGGCGGCGGGGGCGTCCAGGGTGCCGGAGCGCACGTCGCGCTCCTGGCCGCCGCCGTGCAGCAGCGGGACGGGCGCGGCACCGCGGGAGAGCAGCAGCGCGCCGATGCCGAACGGGCCGCCGATCTTGTGCCCGGTGACGGTGAGGGCGGTGAGCCCGGACTCGGCGAAGGAGACCGGGACCTGACCCAGCGCCTGCACCGCGTCGGCGTGCATCGGGATGCCGTACTCGGCGGCCACGGCGGCGAGTTCGCGCACCGGCTGGATGGTGCCGACTTCGTTGTTGGCCCACATCACGGTGACCAGGGCCACCGAGGCGGGGTCGCGCTCGATCGCCGACCGCAGCTCCGCGGGGTGCACCCGGCCGTACTCGTCCACCGGCAGGTACTCGACCGTCGCGCCCTCGTGCTCGGAGAGCCAGTGCACCGCGTCCAGCACCGCGTGGTGCTCGACCGGGCTGCTCAGCACCCGGGTGCGCGCCGGGTCGGCGTCCCGGCGGGCCCAGTACAGGCCCTTGACCGCCAGGTTGTCCGACTCGGTGCCGCCGCCGGTGAGCACGATCTCGCTCGGGCGGGCGCCCAGCGACTCGGCCAGCGACTCGCGGGACTCCTCGACCACCCGGCGGGCCCGGCGGCCGGCCGCGTGCAGGGACGAGGCGTTGCCGACCACCCCCAGGTGCGCCGTCATCGCGGCGATCGCCTCGGGCAGCATCGGCGTGGTCGCCGCATGGTCCAGGTATGGCATAACCATCCGATTGTAGAGGGCATACCCCGGGGCCCCACCAGGTGCGCACCGATCCGGCCACCCCGGCCATCCCGGCCACCCGGCGGACGGACGGCGGCCTCGGGCACTGGTTTGTACCACTGTGCCGCCCAGCGGTTAGCCTGGCGGACACTTCTCGAGCGAGTTCCAGGGGGGCCTCCATGTCGCAGTCGGTCGACCGCGCACTGACGCTGCTCGGCTCGCTCGGCGACGGGCCGCTCTCGCTGGAGCAGGCCGCGGGCAGCCTCGGGGTGCACAAGTCCACTGCGCTGCGGCTGCTGCGCACCCTGGAGGAGCACGGCTTCGTCCTGCGCCAGCCCGACCGGCGCTACCGGGTCGGCGGCCGGGTGCTCTCGCTGGCCCATCGCGCGCTGGAGGACTTCGACGTCCGGCAGGTGGCCGCGCCCCACCTGGCCGCGCTCAACGCCCGCTGCGGCTACACCGTCCAACTCGCCGTGCTGCACGACGGCGAGGTGCTCTACCTGGACGAGGTGGCCGGGCCGTCGGCCGCCCGACCGCCGCGGATCGGGCGGCGCGCCCCGGTGACCGGGACGGCGGTCGGGCGGGTGCTGCTCGCCGGGCTGCCGGAGGACGGCAGCCCCGAGGAGGAACTGCCGGCCGAGCTGGCGGCGGTGCGCCGCCGGGGCTGGGCGGCCGAGTCGGCCGAGCACCGGGAGCCGGTGACCTGCGTGGCCGCGCCGGTCGCGGGCAGCGGCGGGCGGACGGTCGCGGCCTGCGCGCTGAGCGCCCCGGCCAGCCAGGTGCCGCCGGCCGAACTGGCCCGGATGCTGCCGGAACTGCTCTGCACGGCCGAGGCGATCTCGCTCGCGTGCGGTGGCTCGCCTACTCCTCGCTGGTGCGAGAACCGTTGCGGTGCCAGGCCCGCGGGGCGCGCCAGCCGTACTTCAGGGCGAGCATCCGCAGCCCGAAGGCGGTGAGCGCGGCGCCGGTGCCGGTGGCGCCGGTGAGCCGGTCGGCACCGATCAGCAGGGCCACCAGGGTGGCGCCGACCAGGGCCGGGACGGCGTAGATCTCGCGGTCCCAGCGCAGCAGCGAGGGGATCTCCCCGGCCAGCACGTCCCGGATGACGCCGCCGCCGGCCGCGGTCACCATGCCGAGCGCGATCGCCGCGACCGCGCCCAGCCCGTAGTCGTGCGCCTTGGCGGTGCCGGTCACGCAGAACAGCCCGAGACCGAGGGCGTCCAGGGTCTGCACCGCGCGGTTGATCCGCTCGACCTCGGGGTGCAGGAAGAACACCACCAGGGCGGCCGCGAGCGGGGTCACGAAGTAGCCCAGGTTGGTGAAGGCGGCCACCGGCGTCGCCCCGATGACCAGGTCGCGGATCACCCCGCCGCCCAGGGCGGTGGCCTCCGCCAGCACACAGATTCCGAAGATGTCCATGTTCTTGCGGACGGCGAGCAGGCCGCCGGAGAGGGCGAAGACGAATATGCCGGCGAGGTCGAGCGACTGCTGCACGTCGGAGGGGAAGATCTGCGAGGTCACCACACAACTATGACCTGCCGCGGAACCTTCCCCTCCGCTACGTCCTCAGTCAGCGGCGTTCTCCGGACTGTGCCTATTCGTTCCCCTCGCTCCGCTCCGGACTGTGCCTATTCGTTCCCCTCGCTCCGCTCCGGACTGTGCCTATTCGTTCCCCTCGCTCCGCTCCGGGAAGTGACACGCCACCTGGTGCCCGGTCTTCAGCGCCGCCAGCGGCGGCTCCTGGGTCGCGCACACCTCCTGGGCCTTCCAGCAGCGCGTCCGGAACCGGCAGCCGCTGGGCGGGTTGATCGGCGAGGGCACGTCGCCCTTGAGCAGGATCCGCTCCCGACCGCCGCTCTGGCGCCGGCGCGGGTCCGGCACCGGGACGGCCGACATCAGGGCGTTGGTGTACGGGTGCATCGGGCTGCGGTAGAGCGAGTCGCGGTCGGCGATCTCGACGATCTTGCCCAGGTACATCACCGCCACCCGGTCCGAGACGTGCCGGACCACCGAGAGGTCGTGCGCGATGATCAGGTAGGTCAGCCCGAGCTCCTGCTGGAGGTCGTCCAGCAGGTTGACCACCTGCGCCTGGATCGAGACGTCCAGCGCCGAGACCGGCTCGTCCGCGACGATCATCTTCGGCTTGAGCGCGAGCGCCCGGGCGATGCCGATGCGCTGGCGCTGGCCGCCGGAGAACTCGTGCGGGTAGCGGTTGTAGTGCTCGGGGCTGAGGCCGCACAGCTCCAGCAGGTCCTGGACGGCCTTCTTGACGCCGCCCTCCGGCTGGACGCCCTGGAGCCGGAACGGCGCGCTGACGATGGTGCCGACGGTGTGCCGCGGGTTCAGCGAGGAGTACGGGTCCTGGAAGATCATCTGGATGTCGCGGCGCATCGGCCGCATCGCACCGGTGCCCAGGTGGCTGATGTCGGTGCCCTCGAACTCGATCTTCCCGCCGGTGGGTTCGTCGAGCCGGGTGACCAGGCGCCCCATGGTGGACTTGCCGCAGCCGGACTCGCCGACGACGCCCAGCGTCTCACCGGCGTTGACGGTGAAGTCGATGCCGTCGACGGCCCGCACCGCGCCGGTCTGGCGCCGCAGCAGTCCGCCGCGGATCGGGAAGTGCCGGGTCAGGCCGGTCACCTTCAGCAGCGGCTCGCGCTCGGGCGCGGGCGCCGGGGAAGGGATGGTGGCCCCCTGAGTGTCCGTCATCGGTTCTCTCCAGAAAGGTGGTACGGGGCCGGGCTCACAGCCGGGGCGCGATCTCTTCGGCGAAGATGCGGTGCCGCTCGTCGGCCGACAGGTGGCAGGCGGCGAGGTGCCCGGGTGTGGCCTCGGCCAGCAGCGGGAGCTCGCTGGTGGAGCGCCCGCCGGTCAGGGCGGCGTACGGGCAGCGCGGGTGGAAGGCGCAGCCGGACGGCACGTTGATCAGGCTGGGCGGGGTGCCCTTGACCGGCACGAGCCGTTCCTGCAGCTCCCGGTCCAGTCGCGGCATCGAGCCCAACAGGCCCCAGGTGTAGGGGTGTTCGGGCGCGTCGAAGAGGCTCGCGGCGGGGCCGCGCTCGACGCACTTGCCGCCGTACATGACCAGGATGTCGTCGGCGAGCTCGGCGACCACCCCGAGGTCGTGGGTGATGATGATGACGGCGGAGCCGAACTCCTCCTGGAGGTCGCGGATGAGGTCCAGGATCTGCGCCTGGACGGTGACGTCCAGGGCGGTGGTGGGCTCGTCGGCGATCAGCAGCGAGGGGTCGTTGACCAGGGCCATGGCGATCATCGCGCGCTGGCGCATGCCGCCGGAGAACTGGTGCGGGTAGTCGTCCAGCCGGCGGTCGGGCTGGGGGATGCCGACCCGGTCGAGCATCTCGATCGCCCGGGCCCGCGCCTCCTTCTTGGAGGCCTTCGGGTGGTGCACCCGGTACGCCTCGATGATCTGCGCGCCGACCGTGTAGTACGGGTGCATCGCGGTCAGCGGGTCCTGGAAGATCATCGCCAGTTCGCGGCCGCGCAGTTGGCGCACCCGGTCCGGTCCGGCCGCGATCAGGTCCTCGCCGTCGAGCAGGATCTCGCCGCTGATCCGGGCCCGCTTGGAGCGGTGCAGGCCCATGATGCCGAGCGAGGTGACGGACTTCCCGGAGCCGGACTCGCCGACGATGCCCAGGGTGCGGCCCTTGTGCAGGTCGAAGCTGACCCCGTCCACCGAGCGGACCAGGCCGTCGTCGGTGTCGAAGTGGATCCGCAGGTCGCGGACGGACAGGAACGGGTCTCCCAGCGGAGCGGGAGCGGCGTCCGCCCGGGCGGCGTCGGCCGGAGCTTCGGCAGGAGCGTCCGCCGGGGTCTTCTGGAGGTCGGTCACGAGAGCCTCACGCGGGGGTCGACGAGGGCGTACAGGAGGTCGACCACGAGGTTGCAGACGACGATGAAGAAGGCGGCGAGCAGGGTGACGCCGAGGACCTTGGGCAGGTCGTTGTCGGTGATCGCCTGGACGGCGAACTGGCCGACGCCGTTGAGCGAGAAGACCTGCTCGGTGATCAGCGCACCGCCGAGCAGCAGGCCGAGGTCCATGCCGAAGATGGTGACGATCGGGGTGAGCGCGGAGCGCAGCCCGTGCTTGACGACCACCTTGCGCTCGACCAGGCCCTTGGCCCGGGCGGTGCGGATGTAGTCCTCGCTCATCGTCTCCAGCATCCCGGCGCGGGTGAGCCGGGCGTAGAGCGCGGAGTAGAGGAAGGCCAGCGAGATCCACGGGAGGATCAGGTTGCGGGCCCACATCAGCGGGTCCTCGGTGAAGTCGACGTAGTGCAGGTTGTCCAGGATCGGCCACTCGTAGCTGAACACCGTCAGCAGCAGGGCGCCGGTGAAGAAGACCGGCAGCGAGACGCCGGCCAGGGCGACGCCCATGGAGAGCCGGTCGAAGATCGACCGCGGCTTGAGGGCGGAGATCACGCCGGTGGTGATGCCGGAGATCAGCCAGAGCACCGCCGCGCCGATGGCGAGCGAGATGGTGACCGGGATCCGGCTGGTCATCTCCGGCCAGACCTCCAGGTGGTTCTTGAAGGAGTAGCCGAAGCAGGGCACGTGGCAGGTGGCCGGTTCCGGGCCGAACTTGTACTCTGCGCCGCTGACCAGCGCCTTCAGGAAGTTCCAGTACTGGGTGTACAGCGGCTGGTCGAAGCCGAGGTTCTGCTTGACCGCCGCGATCGCCTCGGGCGACGGGTTCTTCCCGATGTACTGCGCGGCCAGCTGGTCGGTGGTCTCGCCGGCGATGCGCGGGAGCAGGAAGAAGATCGCGAAGGTGACCGCGCTGACGACCAGCAGCAGCACCGCGGCCGCGAGGATCCTGCGAACGATGTAGGCAAACACAGTTGGGCGGCTCCGGCGGCCCGCCGCCGTCCGGGATCTGCCGGACGGCGGCGGGCGCCGCTGCCTTCACCTGCCTTCAGGGATGCGGAGCCAGGCTCTTTACTTGGTGGTGCCGATGTTCAGGTAGTCGTACTCCCCCGACCAGGCCGGGTTGGACGCGAGGTTGGTGGCGCTGTCCGGGCGGTACAGGAAGACCTTGTAGTCGGTCAGCGGGACGTACACCGCGGACTCCATGACCTTCTTGTCGATGTCGGCGTAGATCTTCTCGCGGGCGGCCTTGTCCGGGTTGACGGCGGCGTCGTCGATCATCTTGTTGACGGCCGGGTCGTTCAGCTGGGCCAGGTTGCTGTTGCCGGACGGCTTGATCGCGCGGCCGTCGACGATCTGCTGCAGGAAGCCGTAGCCGGTCGGCCAGTCGGCACCCCACTGCATCATCATCAGACCGATGTTGTGGTCCTGGGTGAACTGCGGCGCGCCGGCCGAGTCGGTCAGGTACTTGCCCTGCGGGAACTGCTGGATCTCGACGTTGATGCCGACGTTCTTCAGCTGCGCCTGGATCTGGGTGGCCGCGGCGACCTCGGTCGCGCGCTCGGTGCGGGCGGTCAGGACGGTGCTGAAGCCGCCGTCCTTGCCGCAGGCCTTCAGCGAGTCCTTGGCCTTGGCCTGGTCGCCCTTGTTGCCCGGGGTCTCGTACAGGTTGAAGTCCTGGTGGCCCGGGATGTCCGGCGGGAGCACGGTGTTGGCCACCTGGCCGCGGATCGGGCCGCCGAGCGCGGTCTGCACCGCGACCTTGTCGATCGCGTACTGGACGGCCTTGCGGCAGTCGATGTTGTCGAACGGCGCGACCTTGGTGTTGATCGCCATGTAGACCAGGCGGCCGCCGTAGGCGTTGTCGGTCTTGGCCTTGAGCTTCGGGTCGCGCAGGATCTGCGCCTGGGTCTGCGGGTCGACGCCGCCGCCCACCAGGTCGACCTGGGCGTTGCCGGCCAGCAGGTCCTTGTCGATGGTGGCCTGGTCGATGTTCATCTTGAGCACGATCTTGTCCGACAGCTGCTTGCGGATCGGATCGGTGCTCTTGTCCCAGTTGGTGTTCGGCACCAGGACGGCCTGCTTGCCGTCCTCGTAGGTCTCGAACTTGTAGGTGCCGGAGGACACGATGTGCTTCACGTAGTCGGCACCGGTGTCCTTGGCCTGCGGGACCGGCGCGGTCTGCGGGGCGCTGACCAGGTAGTCGAAGTCGGCGAAGGGGTGCTGCAGGTGGAAGACGATCGTGGTGTCGTCCGGGGTCTCGATCGACTTCAGGTCGCCGGTCTTGTCCTTGTACGGACCCTGGTACGGCGTCGGGTTGTCGACCAGCAGGTCGTGGAAGTACGTCGGGCCGTTGGAGTTCACCTCGGGCGCGTAGTTCGAGCGCTCCACGGCGTACTTGACGTCCTTGGAGGTGATCGGGGTGCCGTCGTCGTACTTCAGGCCGGCGCGCAGCTTGTACGTCCAGGTCAGGCCGTCCGCGCTGGGCTGGCCCATCGACTCGGCGAGGTCCGGGACCAGCTTGTTGCCGTCCGCGCCGGCGGCCGGGTTGAAGGTGGTCAGCGGACGGGCGTACAGGCGCGAGAAGTTGTAGATGTACGCGTAGTAGGTGTTGCCCGGGTCGAGCGAGTCCGGGGTGCCCTTCATCTCGAAGGTGACCGTCCCGCCCTTCTTGTCCGAGGCGTTGACGATCTGCTTGGTGGCCGCGTCGGCACCACCGCCGCTCGCGTCGTTGGAGCCGGCCGAGGAGGAGGACGAGCCGCTGCCGCTCTTCGAGCTGGACGAGCAGCCGGTGATGACCAGGACCGCGGCGGCGGCCGCGGCGGTCAACGCGACGGTACGGGACCTACGCATGGGTGGGATCAACCCCTTGAGGTGTGGAGGAGGGAGGGTACTGACTCAGGATCGGTCGCTCTTGGGTCAGTTGCTCTTGGGATCGAGGGCGTCACGCAGCCCGTCGCCGAGCAGGTTGAACGCGAGCACGGTGATGAAGATCGCCAGGCCGGGGACCACCATGTACTGGGGGTCCACCTGGTAGTAGTTCTTCGCGTCGGCGAGCATGCCGCCCCAGGAGGACTGCGGGGGCTGGATGCCGACGCCGAGGAAGCTCAGACCGGCCTCGAAGAGGATGTTGGTCGGGATCAGCAGCGTCGAGTAGACCAGGATCGGGCCGACCAGGTTCGGCAGCAGTTCCTTGAACAGGATGAAGGGGCCGCGGGCGCCGAGGCTGCGGGCCGCGTGGACGAACTCCCGCTCGCGCAGCGAGAGGGTCTGTCCGCGCACGATCCGGCCCATGTAGGGCCAGTTGAAGAAGCCGATCACGAAGATCAGCACCAGGATGTGCAGCGGGAGGCCGTGCAGGCCGAACGCGCCGCCCTGGAGCGAGGCGGAGATCGCGATGGCGAACAGCAGCAGCGGGAACGCCAGGAAGACGTCCATCAGCCGGCTGATCAGGGTGTCCACCCAGCCGCCGTAGTAGCCGGCCATCACGCCGAGCACGGTGCCGAGGGTGTTGGACAGCACGGTCGCGCCGAAGGCGACCAGCAGGGAGACCCAGGAGCCGTCGATCACGCGGGCGAGCAGGTCACGGCCCTGCAGCGGGTCGACGCCGAGCGGGTGGTCCCCGCTCATCCCGCCCCAGTCGCCGAGCGGGATTCCACCGAGGTCGGCGTCCAGCAGGTCGGTGTTCGACGCGTCGGGGTCGAGCCCGAACACGGACTCGATCGGCCCGGCCAGGACGGCCAGGAGGATCAGCAGGATCACCACGATGCCGCCGGCGACGGCGGCCTTGTCCCGCTTGAAGCGGGTCCAGGCGATCCGACCGAGGGAGCGGCCCTCGATCGTCTTGGCCGGGCTCGGGGAGGCGGGCGCCTCGGGTTCGTTCCCGGCGGTTGTCATGGGTGCGGTCATGGTCAGTTGGTCCCCTCGCCGACGGTGGCCGGCCCACGGGTGCCGGGCGCCGGTTCGGCGGTACGGCTGCGGACGTGCGGAGGTGCTAGGAGCTGGTGTTCGCGGCAGTACGTCGTGCACGGGGTACTGCCTCCACGCGGGATGGGCGTCGCATGGATCGAGCGGTCGGCGTGCGCGTTCACCTTCGTGGGGTTTCCAGTACGCGCGATGCGTTGCGCAGAACTCTCTGTCATCCGAACTGGCTTGCGCCAGCCCTGACAACCGACAGATGCCCAACTGTGATCTGCCCGCATGCACCTTCCCGCCGTTTGGCATATCCCTCTTCACACGGCTGTAACTGCCATGTCAAGATGTGCCGGTGCCAAGGCCGGAAAATTCGTCCCGAAAGCACCGAAGCCGACCTGATCAGGGATCAAGTCGGCTTCTTGCCCGAGGCTTTCACAACAACGGGTTCGGCAATCAGCGGCCCGGGTATCCGGGCCACGGCCGCTGGGGCTGCTGAGGTTGCCGGCCCCAACCCGGCGCCGGCGGCTGGGTGCCGTAGGCATAGCCCGGCATCGACTGCCCGGGGATCGGCTGCCCCGGCATCGACTGCCCCGGGTACGGCGGCGGCACCGGCGGGTACGGGCCGGTCGGCGGGCGACCGGCCTCCCGGTCGAAGAACGGCCGCGCGTTGGCGCGCATCCACAGCGCCACCGGGTCGTACTCGTCCGACATCGCCACCGTGGACACCGCGAGCCCCTCCGGGGCCACCGCGATCGCCCGCTGCATCAGCGCCCGCACCGCCTCCACCGCCGGCGGCGAACTCTCGTACAGGTCCAGGCCGATCGCCAGGTACGGCTCCCCCACCGACGGCTGCACCCAGGCCCGGCGCAGCGCCCGGACCGCGCGCACCTCGCCCGCCTGCCGCTCCAGCAGCGCGAAGAACTGCTGGGCGTTCACCTGCGGCTCGCTCAGCTTCAAGGGGCCGGCCGGCAGCCGGTCCAGGCCCGCGGCGATCCGCCGCAGGTCCGCCCACGGCACCCCGACCCCGCCGCCCGGCGCGTGCGGGTTGAGCCACAGGCCCCAGCGGGTGCGGTACAGCGAGGCGGCAATCTCCCGCCCGGAGATGACCTCGTGGGCCCGGGCCCAGCCGGAGGCCGTCAACTGCTCGGGCGAGGTGACGGCCGGCGCGTAGCCGTGGCCGCTGATCTCCATGTTCCCGTACTGGGCGTCCGGACTGCCCGGGCTGCCGTGCCACAGCAGCATCCAGACCTGGCCCTCGGCCAGCGCGTGCAGCAGTCGCTCGTACGCGTCCCAGCGCTCCGGCGCGACCTCGCGCAGGGCCTGCTCCAACGCGCCCGGATCCGCGCCCGGGCGCCCGGCCGGTGCCTGGCCCCAGGGCCCCGGCGCCCCGCCCGCTCCCGTTACCGCACTCATGCGCCCACCTCGCCGCGCCTCTTTCCTGAACCCGCCGGCCCGTCAGCCGCCTGCACGCACCCTATGGCGCGGCACCGGCCACCGCCACGGCGACGTGCCTACGAAGGATCCCCGCTCACGCCCGCGTGTGGAAGGGCATGACCTGGGTCAGCAGCCACTCGACCACCGGGTCGTCGGCGAGGTCGAGCAGCACGAGGTGGACGCCACCCGGCAGCGGCGCGGTTCCCAGCGCCCGCCCGAGCGCCTCGTTCACCGCACCCGGGTCGGCCGGGGCCACCGGGTCCAGCTGGACGCCCACGAACATCACGGTCGGCTCGCCCTCGATGCTGGCCAGCGCCCGGCGCGCGGTCAACACCCCCGGCAGGGCCGACAGTTCGGCCCGGCAGGCGGCCAGGAAGTGCTCCGGGTCCTCACCCGGCACCGGCTCGCGCAGCGCCACCCGGCCGCCGGTCGGCGCGTCCGGCTGCTGCTCCCAGCGGTCGTCCCGCGGCCCGCGGCGCAGCTCCGCCACGCCCTGCGGCGGCACCGGGATGCCCACCGCCGCCTCCGGGTTGACCGCGATGCCCACGCCCAGCGGCAGCCCGCGGGCGAACTCCCAGGCCGGGGCGATCGCGAAGGCCATCCCCGGCGCCTGTTGCAGGAACACCTCCTGCGATGAGAACACCGGTACGTAGGGGGCCCCCGCCAGCTCGACGGTCGGCAGGTCCAGCGACTGCCCGTTCGGGTCGCCCCCGGCCGGCAGCGGGATCCACACCTGGCTGCGGGCCAGCACCTCGATCACCCGCGGGGTCGCCCCCGGGTCGCCCAGCGCGGCCGTCAGCACCTGCTCCAGCTCGTTCGCCGGCCACGCACCGCCCGACGGCGCCGACTCCGGCCCGCCCCACCCCTGCTGCTGCTCCACCGGGTACCCCATGCGCGCCTGAACCGCCCTCTGCCGGTCGGCCGCCCACTGCTGTGCCGACGGGCAGATTCTAGGGCTCGGCTTCGAACGCACGTCGTGTGACCGGGTCCGCCGCACCGTGTGACCGGGTCCCCCCTCCCCTCCTCCGCGCGGACGTGCCATGATGTGCGCGTCCGACGGCATGCGCCGCGGGCCCCCACAACTCCACACCGGCCGCTCGAACCCGCGCGGGAGAGCCCGGAGTGCCCCTCAGGGGGCACAGCCGGCGCCGAAGGAGCAAGTCCTCCCCGGAATCTCTCAGGCCCCCCTACCGCGCGGGTTAGGCACATCTGGAAAGCGGCGCACGGCCCTGTCGCGCGCCCACCCACGGTGCAAGCCGCCATGCTGTCCCGCAAGCTGGAAACAGCTTCGGGCAGGTGGGCGGTGAAGCTCTCAGGTTCGACGACAGATGGGGAGACCCACGCCGCCGCATGCCCGCGCGCAGGGTCGGTCCCGAGCGGGTCCGGTTCCGGCGCGCGCACCCCTGAGTGCCCCGACCGAGGAGTTCCTGGCCATGTCGTCCCTCCGCCTCACCGCGCTCGACGCGCTGCACCGCGCCCTCGGCGCGACCATGACCGACTTCGCCGGCTGGGACATGCCGCTGCGCTACGGCAGCGAGCGCGAGGAGCACCTCGCCGTCCGCACCAAGGCCGGCCTGTTCGACCTCTCGCACATGGGCGAGATCACCGTCACCGGCCCGCAGGCCGGCGAGATGCTGGACCACGCGCTGGTCGGCTTCGTCTCCGCGCTCGGCGTGCTGCGCGCCCGCTACACCATGATCTGCGCCGAGGACGGCGGCATCCTGGACGACCTGATCGTCTACCGCCTGCGCGAGGACGCCTTCCTGGTGGTCGCCAACGCCTCCAACGCCCAGCTGGTGCTGGACGAGCTGATCGCCCGCGCCAAGGGCTTCGACGCCGTCGTCACCGACGACCGCGACACCTACGCGCTGATCGCCGTCCAGGGCCCGGAGGCCACCGGCATCCTGGCGGAGACCACCGACGCCGACCTGCCCGGCCTGAAGTACTACGCGATCCTCCCGGCCAAGGTGGCCGGCAAGGACGTGCTGCTGGCCCGCACCGGCTACACCGGCGAGGACGGCTTCGAGATCTTCTGCCACCCGGTCGACGCCGAGCCGATCTGGCAGGCGCTGACCGCCGCCGGCGAGGGCCACGGCCTGGTCCCGTGCGGCCTGTCCTGCCGCGACACGCTGCGCCTGGAGGCGGGCATGCCGCTGTACGGGCACGAGCTGTCCACCGACCTGACCCCGTTCGACGCCGGCCTGGGCCGGGTCGTCCGCTTCGACAAGACCACCAACGAGGGCGCCTTCGTCGGCCGCAAGGCGCTGGAGCAGGCCGCCGCCGCGGCCGAGAGCAACCCGCCGAAGGTGCTGGTCGGCCTGGTCTCCGAGGGCAAGCGCGTGCCGCGCGCCGAGTACACGGTGGTCTCCACCGACGGCGCCCCGATCGGCCGGATCACCTCGGGCGCGCCGTCCCCGACCCTGGGCAAGCCGATCGCGATGGCCTACGTGGACGCGGCCCACGCCGCGCCCGGCACCACCGTCGCGGTGGACGTGCGCGGCAAGCACGAGCCCGTTCAGGTCGTCGCGCTGCCGTTCTACAAGCGCGCCCGCTGAGGCCGTCGCAGCCCCCTCGATTTCCCATACACGCACGTCGGAGCCGTCCGTGCGGCGGCCCGCTGCGTCGTACCCGCTTCCCATCCTGGAGAATGACGCCATGAGCAACCCCCAGCACCTGCAGTACACCAAGGAGCACGAGTGGCTGACCGCCGCCGTGGACGGCATTTCCACGGTCGGCATCACCAAGCACGCCGCCGATGCCCTCGGTGACATCGTCTACGTGCAGCTGCCCGAGGTCGGCGACACCGTGACCGCCGGCGAGACCTGCGGCGAGCTGGAGTCGACCAAGTCGGTCAGCGACCTGTACTCCCCGGTGACCGGCGAGGTCACCGAGGTCAACCAGGACGTCCTGGACGACAACGGCCTGGTCAACAGCGCCCCCTTCGAGGCCGGCTGGCTGTTCAAGGTCCGGGTCGAGTCGACCGACGAGCTGCTCAGCGCCGACGAGTACGACGCGCTCACCCACGCCGGCTGACCAGCCCGGCACCGGGCGGGCCGCGCGCACGCCGGCCCGCCCCCACCGTCCCTCAGCTCTCCTCCTCCCGGGAAGACCCCACCATGACGGTTCTCAACCAGTCCCTGCACGCCCTCGACCCGGAGATCGCCGCCGCGGTCGACGCCGAGCTGCACCGCCAGCAGACCACCCTGGAGATGATCGCCTCCGAGAACTTCGCCCCGGTGGCGGTCATGGAGGCCCAGGGCTCGGTGCTCACCAACAAGTACGCCGAGGGCTACCCCGGCCGCCGCTACTACGGCGGTTGCGAGCACGTCGACGTGGTCGAGCAGATCGCGATCGACCGCATCAAGGCCCTGTTCGGCGCCGAGCACGCCAACGTCCAGCCGCACTCCGGCGCGCAGGCCAACGCCGCCGCGATGTTCGCGCTGATCCAGCCGGGCGACACCATCCTGGGCCTGAACCTGGCCCACGGCGGTCACCTGACCCACGGCATGAAGATCAACTTCTCCGGCAAGCTCTACAACGTGGTCGCGTACCACGTCGACGAGAAGACCGGCCAGGTCGACATGGCCGAGGTCGAGCGCCTGGCCAAGGAGCACCAGCCGAAGCTGATCATCGCCGGCTGGTCCGCCTACCCGCGCCAGCTGGACTTCGCCGAGTTCCGCCGGGTCGCCGACGAGGTCGGCGCGCTGCTCATGGTGGACATGGCGCACTTCGCCGGCCTGGTGGCGGCGGGCCTGCACCCGAACCCGGTGCCGTACGCGGACGTGGTCACCACCACCACCCACAAGACCCTGGGCGGCCCGCGCGGTGGCGTCATCCTGTCCAAGGCCGAGTACGCCAAGAAGATCAACTCCGCGGTCTTCCCCGGCCAGCAGGGCGGCCCGCTGGAGCACGTGATCGCGGGCAAGGCCGTCGCCTTCAAGGTCGCCGCCTCGGAGGAGTTCAAGGAGCGCCAGCAGCGCACCCTCGAGGGCGCCCGGATCCTCGCCGAGCGCCTGCTGCAGGCCGACGTCGCCGAAGCCGGCGCCTCCGTGCTGTCCGGCGGCACCGACGTCCACCTGGTCCTGGTCGACCTGCGCAACAGCCAGCTCGACGGCCAGCAGGCCGAGGACCGGCTGCACGAGGTCGGCATCACCGTCAACCGCAACGCCATCCCGAACGACCCGCGCCCGCCGATGGTCACCTCCGGCCTGCGCATCGGCACCCCGGCCCTGGCCACCCGCGGCTTCCAGGCCGAGGACTTCCGCGAGGTCGCCGACATCATCGCCGAGGCGCTCAAGCCCGCCTTCGACGAGACCGTCGCCGCCGCCCTGAAGGCCCGGGTCACCGCCCTGGCCGAGAAGTACCCGCTCTACCCCAACCTGGCCGGCCAGGAGTGATCCCGTTCGGGATGAGGTGACCGGCCTCACCCCGCCGGTGCACCTGGGACCCCGGGGCACCGCGCACACTGGACAGTGCGCGCGGTGCCCCGTCCCGTGTCATCCCCCTGCCCGCAAGTCCTTCCACGAGACCAGACAAGGACGTCCCCCGTGGCCATCAGCGTCTTCGACCTCTTCTCCATCGGCATCGGCCCGTCGAGCTCCCACACCGTCGGCCCGATGCGCGCGGCCCGGATGTTCGCCCGCCGGCTGCGCTCCGAAGGCCTGCTGGACCGGGTCACCGGTGTGCGCGCCGAGCTGTACGGCTCACTGGGCGCCACCGGCCACGGCCACGGCACCCCGAAGGCCGTCCTGCTGGGCCTGGAGAACAACTCGCCCCGCACCGTCGACGTCGACCAGGCGGACAAGGACGTCGAGCGGATCATCGCCGAGAAGCGGCTCAGCCTGCTCGGCGAGCACCCCGTCGACTTCGACCCCGACACCCAGCTGATCCTGCACCGGCGCCGCTCGCTGCCGTACCACGCCAACGGCATGACCCTCTGGGCGTACGCGGCGGACGGCTCGACGCTGCTGGAGAAGACCTACTACTCGGTCGGCGGCGGCTTCGTCGTGGACGAGGACGCGATCGGCGCGGACCGGGTCAAGCCCGACGACACCGCGCTGCGCTACCCCTTCCGCACCGGCGAGGAGCTGCTGCGGCTCACCCGGGAGACCGGGCTGTCGATCTCCGGCCTGATGCTGGAGAACGAGAAGGCCTGGCGCAGCGAGGAGGAGATCCGGACCGGGCTGCTGGAGATCTGGTCCGTGATGCAGGAGTGCGTGCGGGCCGGCATGACCCGCGAGGGGATCCTGCCGGGCGGGCTGAAGGTCCGCCGCCGGGCCGCCGCGGCGGCGCGTGCGCTGCGCGCCGAGGGGATCGGCCCGGCCAACGCGATGGAGTGGGTGACCCTCTACGCGATGGCGGTCAACGAGGAGAACGCCTCCGGGCGCCGGGTGGTCACCGCGCCCACCAACGGCGCGGCCGGGATCATCCCCGCCACCCTGCACTACTACCTGAACTTCATCCCGGGCGCCGACGACGACGGCATCGTCCGCTTCCTGCTCGCGGCCGGCGCCATCGGCATGCTCTTCAAGGAGAACGCCTCCATCTCCGGCGCCGAGGTCGGCTGCCAGGGCGAGGTCGGCTCCGCCTGCTCGATGGCCGCGGGCGGCCTCGCCGAGGTCCTCGGCGGCACCCCCGAGCAGGTCGAGAACGCCGCCGAGATCGGCATCGAGCACAACCTCGGCCTCACCTGCGACCCGGTCGGCGGCCTGGTCCAGATCCCCTGCATCGAGCGCAACGGCATGGCGTCGGTCAAGGCCGTCACCGCGGCCCGGATGGCGCTGCGCGGCGACGGGCGCCACCACGTCTCGCTGGACAAGGCGATCAAGACGATGAAGGAGACCGGGGCCGACATGAAGATCAAGTACAAGGAGACCTCGCGCGGCGGCCTCGCCGTGAACGTCATCGAGTGCTGATCGTCGCGCACTGACCGCGGCGGTCCGATGGCCGGGCCCCGGGGTGGAGCCTCCCGCTCCACCCCGGGGCTTGTGCGTTTCCACTGGCCGACGAGGCGTCACCGGCGCCATAATCCGGTCGAGTTGGCCACCCGGGCCACGCCAGAGGGGGAGGCGGATGTCGTTCCAACCGCCGGAGCCGTACCGACCGCAGGCGGGGCAGCCGCCCGTACCACCGCCGCCCGTGCCACCGCCGCTGGCACCGCCGCTGCTCGGGCCCCGGCCGCCGTACGGCCCGCCGCCGCAACGGCCGTCGGCGCGGCCGCGGTCCCGGCGGGTGCTGGTCGCGGTGGTCGCCGGGGCGCTGGCCGGCCTGCTCGCGGGCGGCGGGTGGTACCTGCTGAACCGGGACGGCGGGCGCGACCGGCCGGTCACCGCGGCCTCCGGCCCGGCCTCACCGACGGTGTCGGAGTCGGCGTCGCCCGCCCCGACCGGGACCTCCGTCTCCGTCGCCCCGGCTCCCCCGGACACGCCCGTCCCCAGCCTCACCCCGACGCCCACATCCACGCCCGCCGGGCCGCACCTGACACCGGTCCAGGACCCGAGCGGCTTCACCCTGCTCGTCCCCGACGGCTGGCAGCGCCGCACGCAGGACAGCGCGGTGTTCTACGACTCGCCCGACGGCGCCAGTCTGATCGAGGTGTGGGCGGTGGGCGCCGGCTCCCCGTACCAGCAGGCCGCCGACACGGACGGCGAGCTGGCCCGCAATGCGACCCGGTTCCCGAACTACCACCGCATCCGGCTGGAACAGGCCGCCGACGGCTCCGCCGAGCTGGAGTACGCCTACGACCACGCCACGTCCGGCTCCGGCGTGCGCCACGCGATCGACCACATCCTGGTCGGGCCGGACGGCTCCTCCTGGGCCGTGCTGGTGGCGGGCCCGGAGCAGAGCTGGCCCACCCCGCTGCACGACCTGCTGCAGTCGGAGCTCGCCTCCTTCTGCCTCGCCGGCCACTGCCCCTGACGCCCGGGCCTCGGGCCTCGGGCCTCGGGCCTGCTAGGGCCGCACCGCCGCTTCCTCCACCGGCACGTCGGCCGCGCGCGGCTCGGGGTGCGAGCTCCGGCCCTGGCTCGCGCCCGCGCCCGGTCGGGCCAGGCAGGCGACCGCCGTCGCCACCCCCGCCAGGACGATGCCGCCGGCCACCGTGCCGTGCAGCCCGCTGGTGACGGCCGCCCCGACGGCGTCCCGGACGGCCGACGGCAGCCCCGCCAGCGAGGCCGGGGTGAGCCCGCCACCGCCGGTCAGCTGGGCGGCCTCGGCCGGGTTCAGTCGCGCCCCCAGGGAGGCGGTCAGCCGCGCCGTGTAGACCGCGCCGAGGGCGGCCATCCCGAGCGAGCCGCCGATGCTGCGCAGCAGGGTCACCACGCCCATGGCCGCGCCCATGTCCTGGCGCGGCACCGCGCCCATCGAGGTCAGCATGGTGCTCTGCATCAGCAGTCCGATGCCGACCCCGGCGACCGCGGTGAGCCCGGAGGCCAGCGCCACCGGGGTGTCCGTCCCCAGCAGCAGCAGGAGCGCGGACCCGGCCAGGGCCAGCGCCCCGCCCAGCAGCGGGTAGCGCCGCTCGCCGCCGGGCCGGCCCATCAGCCGGGCGGTGATCAGCTGGGTGCCCATCATGCCGAGCATCAGCGGCAGCAGGAGCAGCCCGCCGGTGGTCGGCGACGCACCCTGGACGAGCTGGAGGTACTGCGGCAGGTAGCCGATCAGGGCGAGCATGACCGCGCCGGTGAGGAAGCCCAGCACCTGGGACACCGTGAAGTTGCGGTCGCGGAAGAGCGCGGGCGGGATCAGAGGTCCGGGGGCGCGCAGTTCGGTCCGGACGAAGAGGGCCAGCGCGGCGATCGCGACCGCTCCCGTCCCGAGGATCAGCGGCGAGGTCCAGGCGTACGTCGTCCCGCCCCAGCTGCTGACCAGGGTGAGTCCGAGGACGCCGGTGGTGAGCAGGGCGACCCCGGCCCGGTCGAAGGGGGCGCGGGCCCGTTCGGCCTTCGGCAGCCGCACCGCCGCGCCGACCGCGAGCAGGGCGAACACACCGACCGGCAGGTTGACGTAGAAGGCCCAGCGCCAGCTGAGCCGGTCGGTGAGGAAGCCGCCGAGCAGCGGTCCGCCCACGAAGGCGATCGGCATCAGCACCCCGATCACCGACTGCACCCGACCCCGGTCGGAGGCGGGCACCAGCACCCCGATCACCGAGAGCGCGCCGACCATCAACCCGCCCGCGCCGATCCCCTGCAACGCCCGGAAGGCGATCAACTCGCCCATGTTCTGTGAGAGTCCGGACAGCATCGAGCCGACCAGGAACACCGCGACCGCCCACTGGTACGCACCCTTGCGCCCGTACAGGTCGCCGAGCCGCCCCCACAGCGGGGTGGCGGCGGCGGAGGTCAGCAAGTAGGCGGTGACCGCCCAGGCGAGGTGTTCCAGTCCGCCGAGGTCGCCGACGATGGTCGGCAGCGCGGTGCCGATGATCTGGCCGTCGAGGGCCGAGAGGAAGATGCCGAGCATCAGCCCGAGCACGCCGAGCAGTGGCGGCTTGGGGCGGTCGTCGATCGGTTCCGTGGACATGGATGGTCCCCCTCCGGGACGGTGTGTACGCCGTATCGATGACGTACAACGTACACATAAGCGCGTACGCCGTCCACTACGGATATACGCCGTACACATGAGTGGTACGGTGGAGATCACCAGCCGGAAGGAGCTCGCCCTCATGCCCGCTCAGCAGGGCCCCGCCGGGGACACCCGCGCCGGAGCCGACGACCGCGACAGGTCGCAGGTCTCACTCTGGGAGCGGCTCGACCGCCCCTCCCCCGCGCCGCGCACCACCCTGACCCCGCACCGGATCGCCGAGGCCGCGGTCGCCATCGCCGACACCGAGGGCCTGGACGCCGTCACCATGCGCCGCCTGGCCACCGCCCTCGGCGTAGCCCCGATGGCCGCCTACCGGTACGTGTCCGGCAAGGACGAACTCATCGAGCTGATGGTCGACTTCGTGTACGGCGGGCTCCCCCTGGACACCCCCGCCGACGGCTGGCGCGAGACCATGCACGCCCTCGCCGTCCACCTGCGCGCGATGAGCCTGGCCCACCCCTGGATCACTCGGGCGGCCACCCCGTTCTCCCTCAGCCCCAACCAACTCGCCGTCCCAGAACGGGCGTTCGCCGCCCTCGCCGGCCACGGCCTGGACCCCGACACCACCATGGCGATCTTCCGCACGGTCGCCATCTACGTCCACGGCTCGTCCGCCACCGAGGTCGCCCTCCAGGACCTGCGCCGCGCCCGCGGCTGGTCCGACGGCGACGAGACCCGCGCGGCCCTCGCCCCCCGGATGTCCTACCTGATGGGCACCGGCCGCTACCCCGCCTACCTGCAGTACCTGCAACAGGCCACCCGCAAGGACGACCCCGACTGGCACTTCGCGACCGGCCTCGACTGCGTCCTCGACGGCATCGCCACCCACTTCGGCATCTGAGCCGCCCCTACGCCTCCAGGCGGGCGGCGACGGCGGAAAGGCGGCCCATCGCGCGGGCCACCCCCAGGCCGTCCATGTAGTCGCGGACGTGCACCAGTTGACCGCCCCGGGCCCGCATCACCAGCAGGCCCGGGAAGGCGAACTCCTTGCCCGTGGAGGCGACCCGGCCGATCACCAACTGCTCCACGGTGAGCACCTCGGGGTCGGCGCCCGGGTGGACCGCGACCTCCCGGATCTCCTGCGGCCGGGCCTCACTCGCCCCCCAGGCCGCCCGGTACCCGGCCCGCACCTCCTCCCGCCCCCGGTACCGCTCGGGCATCCCCGGGAACAGGAACGGGAACTCGTGCACCCCGTCCTCGGCGTACAACTCGGCCAGTGCGTCCGCGTCCAGGTCGAGCATCGCCCGCCGGTAACGGGCGAGCAGTTCCAACGGGCTGGGCACGACGGAATCGGACATGGCTGAACCCCCTTGGCAACGAGCGGGTACACCAGGATCCCTCCGGCGATCGCCCGGCCCCCGCGAATCACTCGGTCGCCCCACCCTACCCACCGCCGCATTCCTCCGCCGCTACGGGAAAGCTCGTGGCCGACGCGGCGCTCTGAGCTTCGGGCGAGCGACGAGCCGGCTCAGTCCTCGCCCTCGAACTCCTCCTCGTACTCGGCGAAGATCTCGGCCAGCTCCTCGTCCACTTCGGCGCTTTCGGCCGTCCAGAAGGCCGACTCCCGGTCGGAGGCAAGCGAGCGGTCGACGGCGGCCACCCAGGGCCAGGGGGAGTCGTCGTCGTGCATCCCCCGCTGGACCATGGGGACGTGGACGCTCGCCTGCCGGTGCCGCACCATCCAGGAGTTGCGGAAGAAGTCGAACTGGAGGTGGTAGCAGCCGTCCGCCTCGTGGAAGAGGATCGGCGGGACGAGGAAGTGCGCGACGCCGACGGTGGCCGCGACGTCGATGTAGTTCTGCGGGCTGCCGCCGGCGTTCCAGCAGGCGGCGAAGTTCACGGGCGCGAGCGACTTCTCGCCGAGGACGTGAATGGTGTTCCCCTCGATCAGGAACCGGTCCGGGTCGAGGAGCACGTCCTCGCCGAGCATCACGATCGGCGCCGGCATGATGTGCGCCATGGCGAAGTTCTGGGCCCGGGTGTAGAGATCGAGGATTTCGGGGTCGCGCGTGGAGTCGAACGTCTCCATGGTGTGGAACGGACAGCACCCGGACGGCTCCGTCTCCTCCGGCGCGGGGAAGAGCAGGGACTTGTCGATCGGCGCGACGGCAGACTCGGCGCGCCTGTCCCGGAGGAAGGCCGGGATCCAGTCGGTGCCGTCGGCCTCGATCACCTCCGGCCCGCAGAGGGTGCGGAACGCGGCGTCGCCGATCCTGCAGTTGAAGTAGTCGAGCAGCGCGATCGCGGCGCACTCGGCGAGCGAGAGGGTGTCGGTCTTCGCGAACCAGAAGTCGTAGCCGTTCGCGACGAAGTGCACGCCGCGGAACTGCTTGTGGACGAAGGGCTCGCGCTCGGCTCCGGCCGCGAGGCCGTTCCAGTGCGCGGTGGCGACCTGGTTGTAGTAGGTGTCGGCGTGGCGGGCGAGTTCGGGGGCGAAGACGCTCTCGCCGGTCCAGTAGCAGGCCTTGCTGAACAGAGCGGCGATCTCCGGGTCGTGGGTGAACCCGGGCTCGGTGAAGACGAGTTCGCTGCGCAGGAAGACCTTGCGGCCGTCGAGGTAGGGCGCGCCCTCGTGCTCGTACCGCTGGTCGAAGACCACGCAGGTGAAGGGTTCGATCTCGGTCAGTGCGGCGCCCCCGGCGAGGTCGAGGGCGGGCGCCGCCGAGCCACCGGTGAGGTAGATCAGGACGGTGTAGCGGGAGACGTGCTTGCGTTCGGCGTCGTAGTAGGGCGTGTCGTGGTGGCGGTGGAAATTGCGGTCCCCGGGCTCGAAACGGTTGCACCGGAACACGGGGTTCACGTGCGAGAAGCCCTCGCGCAGCTCCGGTGGCGCGGCCCTGCCGACCGCCGCGGTGAGGGCGTCGGCGAGCAGGGCCGAGTGGAAGATGAAGCGTTCGCCGCCGCGCGAACCGGAGTTGAGCGGCGGGACGTACAGGTTCAGCCCGTCGAGGCGTTCCAGGCGGGCGCGGGCGGCGGCCGGTAGCCGCAGCGAGAACGAGTACGCACCGGCGGCGAGTTCGACCGGCTCGACGAGCTCGAACTCCAACGGGGTGTCCGTGAACAGGCGGTCGAGCGGGACGATGTTCTCGAACGTGCGGAACGACAGCTCGCGCGGATCGACGAAGACGGCGGCCAGGTACGGCGCCTCCTCGCTGGGCCGGGCGAACAGGTCGCGCACGCCGGCGTCGATCCGCTCGGCGTCCACGAAGCGCACTGCCTTGTGGCGGACGGTCGGGTGCCAGGAGATTGCGAGCCCGTCGAGCGTCGTGGTGGGCTCGGTGTCCGTCGCGTCGACCTGGGCACGGTAGTGGGCGACGTCGTCGGCCGGGGCGTGACCGGTCGACAGAGCAAAGAAGCGGTCGCGGAGCTCGGCGCTCACACACTCCTCCAGAGGCTGCGCAGGGCGGACGGGAGTTGGGGGGCACGTGCGAGCGTCGTCGCGCCTGCGTCGGAGACGTCGCTGCGGTAGAGGAACAGCCGGGCGAGCGAGCCGACGAAGGGCATCGCGAGCAGGGCGTCGGCCCCGTCCGGGCCGATCGTGTTGTAGCGGAGGTCGAGTTCGACGAGCCGTTCGAGGCGGTGCAGCGAGCGGACGCCCTCGGCCGTCAGCGCGTTGCACTGGAGGTGCAGGCGGCGGAGCCCGTCGAAGCGCGCGGTCGCCGCGAGGGCCGCGAGTCCGGCGTCCCCGACGCCGCAGTACCGCAGGTCGAGCGTGTCGATCAGGTGGCCGCCGGCGGAGGCCGCGAGGTCCTTGGCGCCGGCCTCGCCGAGGGGCAGGTAGGACAGGTCCAGCTCGGTGAGGCGCCCGAGGTCGAGCGACGCGAGGGCACTGACGTCGACGGGCCGGAGGAGGGGGAAGTCGTCCGGCTCGTAGTCCTCCAGTTCGAAGTCCTCGTCGTCCTCGTCCTCGTCGACGGGGTCGGGCGGTCCGATCCGCAGCGCGGTCACGAAGGGGCCGCGGAGGACCTGCTCGATCAGCGCGGGCGCCTCGTCGGACCAGGTGACGCCGGCCTTGGTGACGAGGCCGTACCGGTGGGCCATGATGGTCGCACCGGACGGCAGCTCCGCATCCCAGGACGGCCGGTGCTCGTCCATGAGGGCGGTGATCTCGTTCGTCAGGGTCTCGCGATCGGCGGGGCGGGCGCGCATCCGTCGCTGTTCGAGACGGATGAGCGTGCCCCGGGCGTCGCCCCGGGCGAGGAGCCGGTCAGCGTAGTGAAGCCATAAGGCGTGGTCGTCGGGATTCTCCCGCAGCGACTGTTCGATGGCGGCAACAGCTTCCATGCGGTGGAACATATCTGACGCCGAGTCACTCGAACAAGTTTTCGATAGAAGGGGTGCCCGGTCCGCCTTCCGGCGCAGCGGCGACGATCGCCTACCGCCGGCCGGGGAGGGTCAGGAACGCCAGGCCGCCGGCGAGGACCGCGAGGCCGCACCAGGAGACGGCCGGGAGGCGCTCGCCGAGGGCCGCGACGCCGAGGACGGCGGCGACGGCGGGTTCGGCGAGGGTCAGGGTGGTGGCGGTCTGGGCCGGGGTGTGTCGCAGGCCGTGGCCGAAGAGCCGGTAGGCGAGGAAGGTGGTGATCACCCCGAGGTGCAGCACGACGCCCGCGCCGCGCACCGAGAGCAGCCAGCCGACCGGGCCCAGCGCCAGCACGGGCAGCACCAGCACCGCCGCCCCGCCGAACATCGCGCCCATCACCCCGCCGGACGGATGCCCGGCCGCGATCAGCCGCCCGGCGATCAGCGAGTACACCGCGTACGAGAGCCCGGAGAGCGCCGCCAGCAGCACCCCGAAGCGGTCCACCGCCCCGCCCCCACCGGCGAGTTGGGGCCCGAGCACCAGCACCCCGCAGCCGAGCACGGCCAGCGCCGTGGCCCCGGCCCACCGCCCGCTCGGCCGCCCCTGCCGGGCGAGCCACCCGAGCAGCCCGGTGAACACCGGCGCGCTCCCCAGTGCGATCACGGTCGCCACCGCGACCCCGGTGCGGGTCACCGCCGGGTAGAAGGTGACCGGGTACCCCACCACGGCCACCGCCCCGACGGCCAGCAGCCACCGCTCACGGGCCCCACACACCCGGGGCAGCGACCACGCGGCGCGGTCGGTGAGGAACAGCAGCAACCCGCCGAGCACCAGCGCGGCGGCCCCGATCCCCGCCGCCGGGGCACCTGCGGGCGCCAGCGAACTGGCCGTCCCGGTGGTGCCCCACAGCAGCGCGGAGGCCAGGATCGGCACCGGCCCGTCGAGAGGACGGGTACGGCGGGCGGTGGCAGGGGTCAGCCGGGCGCGCTCAGGCGCGGACAAACGATTCGGCACAGTCGTGAACTTCCGTCGTCGAAGACCATCAGAGGAACTGGTTTCGAAACGGGCGCACGCCACAGAACCCCCTGAGCGGGGGCCTTGGGATCAAACCACCGACTGCGTGCGCCCGATCAGGCGCTGAGCGGTGGCAGTGCGACGTGCCAGTACGAGTTCACGAGCCCGATGCTACCCGGCCCGCGCAGGAAGTCGACGGGCCCGACTTCCTGCGCAGGTGGTGGGGGGGATCAGTCGTGCGGGTTGGCCGGGGTGGGAAGGGCGAGTTCGCACCAGGTGGTCTTGCCGATGTAGCCCTCGCCGCGCGGGTGGGCGCCCCAGGAGGTGGCGAGGGCCGCGACGAGTTCGAGGCCCCGGCCGGACTTGTCGTCGGGGGTGGCGTGGCGCAGCGTCGGGAGTTCGGGGTTCGCGTCGGAGACCTCGATGCGGAGCAGGGAGGAGGTGGGGAGGAGGACCCGAACTCCGATCATCCGGTCACGCGGGGAGCGGGCGTGGCGGCAGGCGTTGGTGACGAGTTCACTGAGCAGGATCAGCACGGTCTCGGCGGACTCGACGTCGATCTGCCAGTCGAAGGCCTGCCGGAGGAGCCGGATCCGGGCGCGGCTCGCACTGCGGGGGTGGCGGGGGAGCATCCACTCGACGGCATCGACGGGCTGAGTGATCATCAGAGTCCTTGAGGGGTAGGCGGGGAAGGCTTCACTCACAAGGGCTGAGTTCGGCCATTTCACCCTTCAAGGGTCGGCAGGCGGGCTTAGCCTCGGGAGTTACACCGGTGGTACGCGAGAGCTTGAACCGCCCTTTGACCAGGGCAGGAAGGGGCACGGGGCAGTGAGTACGCCGAAGCAGAACCCGATGTCGTGGAAGTACTGCGGCGACCAGGTCAAGCGGTGGCGTGAACGGGCCGGTGTGACCCGGGAGCAGCTGAGTCAGGCATCCCACTACGACATCGAGAGCGTGCGGTCGATGGAGGCGGGGAGGCGGAAGCCTTCGCTCAAGTTGCTTCAAGTGGCAGACGAGTTGTGCGATGCGAAGGGAATGATCGTGGGGGCAGCCGACTACCTGGCGCCCGAGAAGTTTTCGTCGTACTCGCGGGGATACACCGAGGCCGAGCGCGAGGCGATCGCGTTCCACGCATACTCGGCTCTGTTGATCCCAGGCCTACTACAGACCAAGGAGTACGCCCAGGAGCTGATCAGCAGGACGTACCCACCATTGGGCGACGAGGCGGTTGCAACCCGCGTATCCGGTCGCATGCAACGGCAGGAGCGACTGACGGGCTCTCCGACCGTAATGTTCGGATTCGTGATCAACGAAGCGGCTTTTCGTGCAGTCGTCGGCACCAAGGGCGTCATGAAGCGCCAACTCGACCACCTGCTGGATGTCGGCGAGCTGCGCAACATCTCGATCCAGGTGCTCCCACTCGACCGTGCGGCCTACGCAGCTCTTGATGGACCGGTGATCCTTCTGGAGACGCCGGAACACGAGCAACTCGCCTATGTCGAAGGGCAGAAGACCGGGATCCTCTACTCCGATCCAGCTCAGGTGAACACGCTCTCACAGCGCCATGGCATGATCCGCATGCAGGCTCTCAGCATCGAAGAGTCGAGAGTGTTCATCAGGAAGGTGGCGGAGGAGCTATGAACTGGTTCAAGTCCAGCTACAGCACCAGTGACGGCGGCGAGTGCATTGAGGTAGCTACTTCCGCCGCCGCCATCCACGTCCGTGACTCCAAGGACAAGGCCGGCCCGACCCTCACCTTCTCCCCCGAGGCCTGGTCCGCCTTCGTCTCGTTCGCCCCCGAAGCTCAAGCGGCACCGGTCGAGTGACCCCTTAGTGGAACGGTGAGGTAACCACCTTCCAACCACCCTGCACGCAGCAGATATGACTTATCGTCACGACTTCTCCACGGCCGGTTCCGACGTGTAGCGTGCGCACCAACGAAACAACCCCCGCCGGTGCTCGCAACACCGAACGGGGGTCTGACCGGCACGATCGAACGAAGGTCGATCCTGTGGCTACCCACGACTCTACCGCCATGGCCGCGCCCGGATACGGCAAGCAGTCCGCCCCGGAGCAACTTCCCCGCTCCGCCACCGACTTCTCGCACCTCCCGGCGCGCGAGGCGTACATCGCCTCGCTCATCGACCACCTCCCCGACGGCGCCGCCATGGACGTCAAAACCCTCGCCGTCCTCCAGCCCCACTACGGGCAGATGGCCTGCCGCACGGTGCTCAACAACCTCTCCACCGCTGGTCATCTGCGTCGCGTCCGCGAGCGCATCAGCTCCGAGAACTGCCGGTGGGTGTTCCGCACCTACTTCTCCCGCACTCCCCGCTCCGACGCCTGGTGGACGCGATTCCTCATCTCGGGCGACACGGGCGAGGCGTCAACGCCCGCCGCACCCGATCCCCCCAAGGAGCGAACGCTCAACCGCACGCCTCCCACCTCGGCCGCGTACGCCGCCCTCGCCGGCCTCGGCCTCTCGGACGCCCGGCTCGCCCTCTCCGCCGCCGACTGCACGGCCCTGGAGCCGCTCGCCGCCGAGTGGCTGGCCCGGGGCACCACCCCGGCCCTCTTCACCGCCGTCCTCGCCGCGAACCTCCCACCGGACGGCGTCCACAGCCCGGCGGCCTTCACCCGCCACCGCCTGCTCGACAAGATGCCCCCGGAACGGCCCCACCCGGAGCCCTCCACCCGCCTCATCGAGTGCACCGACTGCCGCACCCCCTGCCGCCCGCACGCCCTCCTCGGTGGCCTCTGCCGCGCCTGCCGTGGCACCCCCACGACCCCGCCACCACCCCGCTGGCGCCTCTCCCCCGCCGCCGTCCACCGGCACGCCGCCAGCATCCGCCGCACGCTCGCCACATCACCACGATCATGAATATTCACAGGCCACGGCGTTAACCTATGCAAATTCCAAAGGTGGAATAGGTTACAAACCTTTCAATCCAAGACGCCCGATTTGCCCACATGCTGAGATCCATGCGATAGTCGACTCATCGAACTTCGGCGGGCCCGACCTGGCACTGCCGACGCCCATCGCGCGGCACGCACCCCCTTGGCCGGCGCGATGACTTGCAGGGGCCCCCACCGCCGACCACGGCGAGCCCGGGGGCCCTGCGCGTATCCAGGCTCGGAAAGAGCGCCTCAGTGCCGCTCGCGGATCTTCAGCTCGAACCAGACGCCCTTGCCGCGCGGCAGCAGGTCCGCACCCCACCTGTCGGCGAGGTCGTCGACGATCTTCAGCCCGCGCCCACGCTCGTTCACCGGCTTCGGCTCGGCGAGGATCATGCAGGGCAGCGCGCGCGAGGAGTCGCGCACCTCGATCCGCAGCCACCCCGGCTTGCGGCTGACGTGGAGCCCGATGGTGCGCCCGGCGGCGTGCCGCACCGCGTTGGAGACCAGCTCGCTGGTGAGCAACTCCCCCGGCTCCAGGAGCTGGTGGAGCCCCCAGGACGACAGGACGTCCAGCACCAGCCGACGGGCCACCGAGACCGACGCCGGTCGGGACGGCAGCCGCACCTCGTTCGGCGCGGACTGGTCGCACAGCCTGCCGGAGTACATCTCCTGCAGCTCCTCGGAGCTGAGCCGCTCCAGCGCCGAGAGCGCACCCTGGACGTCGATCCACGACGCCTCCGCGACCACGTCGGCCACGGGAACCGATGACTGATCTGTTTCGCCCCAACCCGCCATGCGGACCATCATTGCGGAACGCAAGCAGGCGCGTACGGACAATGAGCAAACGATCTCCCCCGAATCGGCATATGCCCGGAGCAAGAAGCCATCGGAAAGCCGTCAACCCGGGCTGACCGAAGTCAAGCCCGGGTTGACGTCCAACTGCGCCTACCTGGCGATTACCACTTGCTCCACGGCACGTTCCAGCCGCTCAGCCCGTTCGCCGGGTCGAGCGTCTCCTTCTTGACCGAGTTCTTCACGATCACCACGTCCCCGACCATCGAGTCGGCGTAGAACTTGCCCATCGTGGTGGAGTCGCCGCCGCCCTTGACGTCGCGCAGGCCCACGCAGCCGTGGCTGACGTTGTCCTCGCCGAAGGCGTCGCTCCAGTAGTTGCCGTGCACGTACGTCCCGCTGGTGGTCAGCCGCATCGAGTGCGGGACCTGCAGGTCGTACGGCGCGCCGGTCATGCCGGGCAGGGTGCTGGACTGCATCCGCACCGTGCCCTCCTTGGACATGACCACCATCGTGCCGTTCCAGGTGGGGTGTTCGTCCGAGCCGGAGGTGATGTCGATGTCGCTCGACGCCCCGTTCTCGGCCACCGTCATCTTGTGCGCGGCGGCGTCAACCGTCGAAACCTTGGATCGCCCGATCGTGAAGGGCTCGTCCCGGTCGGTGCCGTACACCCCGGGGGCGATCTCCACGCTCTTGAGCCGGTAGTGCACCGTCACCTTGGTGCCCGGCTTCCAGTACTCCTCCGGGCGGAAGTCCAGCCGGCGGTCGTCGAACCAGTGGCCCTTGACCACCGTGCCGTTGTCGGTCTCGAAGGTGATGCCCTTCGCGACCGCGTCCTTGTTGGCGACGTCCTTGCTGAAGTCCACCGAGACGATCATGCCGACGCCGTACGTGGCGTTGTCGTCCACGTTGTCGGAGGCCTTGGCGAGCGCCGCCGGGGTCAGCGTGGTGAAGCTGCTGTCCGCCGTGGCGACCACGCCGTTGGCGTCCGCGGCCATCGCGCTGACCTGGTAGGCGGTGCCCACCGCGAGCCCGGCGGACGGGGTCCAGCTGGAGCCGTCCGCGGCGATCGTGCCGGGGACCTCCTTGCCGGTCTTGTCGCTCACCTTGACGGTGGTGAGCTTGCCGCCCGTCGCCCCGATCTTGAGCGTCCCCGGCGCCACGTCCACCGCGCCGTTCTTCGGCTCGATGCTCACCGCGGCCTGCGACACCTTCGGCGCCGAACCCGCCGATCCGGCCGTCGCCGACGAGGAGGCGGCCGCGCCGGCCCCCAGATCGGCCTTGGCGGCACCGCTCCCGCTGCCGCCGCCGCTGCCACCGCCACAAGCGGCCGTCAGCGCCATCGCCCCGCCGACCAGACCGACGGCCACCACCCTGCGTATCGACCTCAACGCCGATTCCCTCCCTTGCTCCCCGCGGCCACGACGGACCCGATCCATAGATGTGCCAGGCCACCGGAAAGGTTGCGCCATTCGAGGGAATTCCTGCCCCGAAAACGGGATTCCTGCCCCGAAAAGCGGGCGGCCCGACCCCAACGAGTGAGGTCCGGGCCGCACGCTGACAAACCTCCCGGGCCTACCAGTTGGCCCAGGACACGTTCCAGCCGCCCAGCCCGTTGGAGGGCGAGACGGTCTTCTCCTTGGTGTTCACGATCTTCACGACGTCGCCGACCATCGAGTCGTTGTAGAACTTGCCCGCGACCGAGCTGTCGCTGCCGCCCTTCACGTCCTGCATCGAGATGCAACCGTGGCTGCCGTTGGACTTGCCGAAGGGGTTGGACCAGTAGTTGCCGTGCAGGAAGGTGCCGGAGGTGGTCAGCCGCATCGCGTGCGGCACGTCCTGGATGTCGTACTCGCCGCCGAGACCGACGGTCTGCGAGTTCATCCGGGTGACCTTCTCCTTGTCCATGATCACCATCGTCCCGCCCCAGGACGGCGTGGCGTCCGCGCCCAGGGTGACCGGCAGGGTGGTGCTCCTGCCGTCCCGCTCGACGGTCATCTGGTGCGTCTTGGCGTCCGCGGTGGAGATCATCGAGCGGCCGATGGTGAACGGCTCGTCCTTGTCCACGTCGCCGTAGACGCCCGGCGCGACCTCGACGCTCTTCAGCCGGTACTTGATGGTCACCTTGGTGCCCGGCTTCCAGTAGTCCTCCGGACGGAAGTCCACCCGGCGACTGTCGAACCAGTGGCCCTTGACCGTGGTGCCGTTGTTGGTCTCGAAGGTGATGCCCTTGAGGACGGCGTCCTTGTTCTTGACGTCCTTGTTGAAGTTCACCGAGACGATCATGCCGACGCCGTAGGTGGCGCCGTCGGCGATGTTGTCGTTGGTGGAGACCTTCTTCTCCGGCGTCAGCGTGGTGAACGAGGTGGTCGACGCGGCCACCAGCCCCGCGTCGTCCTTGGCCTGCGCGTTCACCTTGTACACCATGCCGACGGCGAGCGCCGCCGCGGGCTTCCAGCCGCTGCCGTCCGGGGTGATCGCACCCTCGACCGGCTTGCCGTTCTTGTCGGTCACCTCGACCGTGGTCAGCTTGCCGTTGGAGACGGACACCTGCAGGGCGTTCGGCGCGACGTCCTGGGCGCCGTCCTTCGGCGAGACCGCGAGCACCGCCGCCGAGGCCTTCGGCGCCGCCGCGTTGCCCGCGGGGGCGGCCGTCCCGTTCGCGTCCGCCGACGCCGTGGCGGCGGCGTCACCCGAGGTCCCGCCCTTGTCGTCGTTGCACGCCGCAGTGAGCAGCAGCACCCCGCCCATGACCAGCGCCATCGCACCCCTGCGCCGGTAACGGCTGGTGGTCCGTATCGCTGCTCCGACCGTCTTCCCCGTCTTCACGGAATCTCCCCTCCCGGTATCCACTCACTTGACGCGTTGAGCGCCCCCGTGAGTTGCACGGGGTGCCGAAGTTTCACGCCGGACCCCGACGCGCCGGAGCAGGATAGCTGGGCCGTCCGGGTGAAACCTCGGAGGAGGTGGGTGGAGCGGCGGTGAACCGCCGGTGAAGAGGTCTAGCCGACGGCCGCCCACTGCTCCCACGGCACGTTCCAGTCCCCCAGCCCGTTCGACGGCGCCGCGACGTCCCCGGCGGAGGCCCGCACCTCCACCACGTCCCCCGGGATGGTGTGCTCGAACAGCCAGCCCGCCGGGGTGTCCTTGCTCGCGCCGCCCTCGGCGTCCGCCAGGCCGATGCAGCCGTGGCTGGTGTTGGCGGTGCCGAACACCGCCGGGTCGGCCCAGTAGTTGCCGTGCAGGAAGGTGCCGGAGTCGGTCAGCCGCATCGCGTGCGGGACGTCCTTGATGTCGTACTCGTCGCCCATGCCGACGGTCTGCGAGTTCATCCGGGTCAGCTTGTACTTCTCCGACACCACCATCACCCCCCGGTAGGTGGCGTGGTCGGGGCTGCCGCCGGAGACCTTGAGCACCCGGACCACCTTGCCGCCCTGCCCGGCCCGAACGGTCAGCACATGGGCATCCAGGTCGACGGTGGACACCTGCGCCCGCCCGACGGTGAAGTGCAGGTCCCGGTTCTGGGTGCCGACAGCGCCCGGCGCACCCTGCAGGTCCTTGAGCCGCAACGCCACCGTCACCTTGGTGCCGGCCGCCCAGTACCGCTGCGGGCGGAAGTCCAGCCGCTGGTTGCCGAACCAGTGCGCCGCCACCGGCACCGGCGGATCGGCGGTGACCTGCACGGCCCGCTCCACCGCCGCCCGGTCCGTGATCGGACGGCTCAGCCGCAGCGAGACCGGCATCCCGACCCCGACCGTGGAGCCGTCCTCCGGAGTGAAGAACGCGACGAAGGTGTGCGCCCGGGCCGCGGTCGAGAACGCCGAGTGCTGGGCCGCCCGCTGCCCCTGGTCGTCCTCGGCCACCGAGTCCAACGTGAAGGCGGTACCGAGCGGCAACGGCCCGTCCGGCGCCCACCCGGAGCCGTCCGGGCTGATCCGCCCGGGCAGCCCGACACCCTTCGCGTCGGCCAACCGGACGGACACCAACCGCCCCTGGCTGACACTCACCCGCACCGGCCCCTCCGCCGCCACGTCCTGCGCGCCGTCGGCGGGCACCGCGCTGAGCACCGCCCGCGACGGTGCCGGAGGCGGCGTGCGCGGACCGGCCCCGACCACATCATCCGCAGGCACCCCCGACGACCCGCACCCGGTGACCACGGCCGCACACCACACCGCCGCCACCACCCGCCGCGCCCACACCCCAACTCGGCGCCGCATCCCGGGGCCTCCCACTGTTCGCTTCCGACACCGGAACAACGAGGACGAACCCGACAGGGGCACGCTGAACTCCCCAGCCCCACCTCCCTCGATGACCCAGGCGGGGATGTCGGTCGGAACGGAGGCCAGGCCGGGCAAGTGC
>NZ_JBSFGK010000040.1:0-74546 GCF_053596495.1 Kitasatospora sp. NPDC001683 | reverse complement strand
GGTGCCGACGGCGAGGTCGTGTCCGCCGCCGCCGAAGGTCTCCCAGTTCGACCAGGCGCCGGAGGGCTGGAGCTGGTAACGGTGTTGGAGGGTGCTGCCGTTGAGCGCGAAGACTTCGAGTCGGCCGTCCGCGTCCGGGCCGATGGCCAGCCGTGCGCTGCCGGGGCCGCCGAGGGACTCCCAGTCCGACCAGGCTCCGTTCACCGCCGTCTGCCAGGCGTGCGAGACGCCGTTGGCGCCGGCGGCGAACAACTCCAGGCGGCCGTCCGCCGAGCGTGTGGCCACCACCCGGCCGGACTTCGCCGGATACACCAACGGCGCCGGGCGGGGGCCGGATCCGGGCGTGCAGGGCATGGCGACGCCGCGGTCCGCGAGGTAGGGGATCGGGTCGGTGCGCACGGTCGCGTCGGCGTCGGCCCAGACCCGCAGGTGCAGGTGCGGGCCGCTGGACTCGCCCTCGCTGCCCATCAGGGCGATCTGCTGACCGGCCGTCACATGGTCGCCGGCGACCACGTCCCGCTCGCGCATGTGGCCGTACTCGGTGATGGTCCCGTCGGGGTGCAGGATGCGGATCCACTGGCCGTAGCCCTGTGCCGGTCCGGAGGCCACCACCTGGCCTTCGCCGACCGCGTAGATCGGGGTGCCGTAATCGTTGGCGATGTCGATGCCGTTGTGCTCCGGGGTGTAGCCCTGGGAGATGTACCCGGCGGCGGGGCAGGAGGCCGCGAACCCGGCGACCACGGCGGGGGTGGCTTCGGCGGGGGAGGTCGGCACGGTGACCGGCAGCAGCAGGGAAGCGGTGGCCAGGGCCAGGCGCGAAGCGCGGCGGGAGAGGGAGGGGAACACCGGGGTGCCCCTCACGCCTTGCGCAGGCGGTCGATGATGCCGTTGCCGGCCGCCGCGGCGGGCCTCGCCGACGCCAACCGGCCCGCGGTGCCGAGCGCCAGTGCGGCGCCGAGCCCGCCGACGGACTTGAGGATGCCGCTACGGGTGGGGTGGTGCGCGGTCAACGTGACCTCCTGGGAACGCGTGACGGCGATCCGTCCGGACCGCCCGGTGTCGAGCGGTTGGGACGGTAGCCACGCGCCGCGCGGCGCAGAACCCGGAACCATACGGACTGACAGGAGCGGACCAGGCGTACTCGCGCCGCCGCCACGAGCTGTCGCGCTGGTCGTGGAGCGGATGAGGCGGAAGCGGGGGAACGCGGAGCCGAGATGGGTCCGGAGTAAGCCGTGAGCCCGCGGCTATAGTGCCTTCGCTGCCGGTGATCACCGGCAGCGAAGGCCTTTGCGGACCACGGGGGACGGCATGGAGTACCGGATCGAGCGGATCGGTCGGGAGGACTGGCAGCGGCTGCGCACCATCCGGCTGGCCCAACTCCTCGACACCCCCATGGCGTTCGGCGAGCCCTACGAGTACGCGCAGCTACAGCGCGAGGGCAACTGGCGGGCCCGCACGGACTGGCTGAACGAACCCGGCCGGATCGGCCTGGTCGCCGTGGACGAGACCGACCAGTGGGTCGCCACCATGCTGGCGACCCCCAGCATCAAGGCCGAGACCGTCGACCTGATCGGCGTCTGGGTCGACCCGGCGCACCGCGGCCGCGACCGCGGCGTCGCCGATGCCCTGCTGGACGCCGTCATCGCCTGGGCCAGGGACGGCGGCGCCAGGTGGATGCTGCTCGGTGTGCACGAGGCCAACCACCGCGCCGCCGCCTTCTACCGGCGGCGCGGCTTCACGTACACCGGCGGCGAGACGCCGTACGTGCTGGACGAGGACGCCAGGATCCTGGAGATGCGCCTCCCGCTCGGATAGCGCCCGTCAGCCGGTCACGTACTGCGCCAGGTGCTCGCCGGTCAGCGTCGAGCGAGCGGCCACCAGCTCGGCCGGCGTGCCCTCGAAGACCACCCGGCCGCCGTCGTGCCCGGCGCCCGGGCCGAGGTCGATGATCCAGTCCGCGTGCGCCATGACCGCCAGGTGGTGCTCGATCACGATCACCGACTTGCCGGAGTCCACCAGCCGGTCCAGCAGGCCGAGCAACTGCTCGACGTCCGCCAGGTGCAGACCGGTGGTCGGCTCGTCCAGGACGTAGACCCCGCCCTTGTCGCCCATGTGGGTGGCCAGCTTCAGCCGCTGCCGCTCACCGCCGGACAGCGTGGTCAGCGGCTGCCCGAGGCTCAGGTAGCCGAGGCCGACGTCGGCGAGCCGCTCCAGGATCCGGTGCGCGGCCGGCAGCTTCGCCTCCCCGGCGCCGAAGAACTCCTCCGCCTCGGTCACCGACATCGCCAGCACCTCGCTGATGTCCCGGCCGCCCAGCCGGTACTCCAGCACCGAGGCCTGGTAGCGCCTGCCCTCGCAGTCCTCGCAGGTGCTGGCCACCCCGGCCATCATCGCCAGGTCGGTGTAGACCACGCCGGCGCCGTTGCAGGTCGGGCAGGCGCCCTCCGAGTTGGCGCTGAACAGGGCCGGCTTCACGTCGTTCGCCTTGGCGAAGGCCTTGCGGATCGGGTCGAGCAGCCCGGTGTAGGTGGCCGGGTTGCTGCGTCGGGAGCCCTTGATCGCGCCCTGGTCGACGTACACCACGCCCTCTTCCGCCGGGATCGAGCCGTGGATCAGCGAGCTCTTCCCGGAGCCCGCGACCCCGGTGACCACGGTGAGCACCCCGAGCGGAACGTCCACGTCCACGTCCCGCAGGTTGTGGGTGTCCGCGCCGCGGATCGCCAGCTTGCCGGTGGGCGTGCGGACCGTCTCCCGCAGCGCCGCCCGGTCCGCCAGGTGGCGGCCGGTCACGGTGCCGCTGTCGCGCAGCCCGGCCACGCTGCCCTCGAAGCAGACCGAGCCGCCCGCCGCACCGGCCCCCGGGCCGAGGTCCACCACGTGGTCGGCGATCGCGATGGTCTGCGGCTTGTGCTCCACCACCAGCACCGTGTTGCCCTTGTCCCGCAGCCGCAGCAGCAGGTCGTTCATCCGGCTGATGTCGTGCGGGTGCAGGCCGGTGGTGGGCTCGTCGAAGACGTACGTGGTGTCGGTGAGCGAGGAGCCCAGGTGCCGGATCATCTTGACCCGCTGCGCCTCGCCGCCGGAGAGGGTGCCGGAGGGGCGGTCCAGGGAGAGGTAGCCGAGGCCGATCTCCACGAAGGAGTCCAGCACCTGCTGGAGCGCGGTGAGCAGCGGCGCCACCGAGGGCTCGTCCAGCGCGCGGACCCACTCGGCGAGGTCGCTGATCTGCATCGCGCAGGCGTCGGCGATGCTCAGGCCTGCGATCTTGGACGAGCGGGCGGCCGCGCTCAGCCGGGTGCCCTCGCACTCCGGGCAGGCGGTGAAGGTGACGGCGCGCTCCACGAAGGCCCGGATGTGCGGCTGGAGGGCGTCCTTGTCCTTGGACAGCATGGACTTCTGGAGCTTGGGGATCAGGCCCTCGTAGGTGAGGTTGACCCCGTTGACCTTGACCTTGGTCGGCTCCCGGTACAGGAAGTCCTGGAGCTCCTTCTCGGTGTACCGGCGGATCGGCTTGTCCGGGTCGAGGAAGCCCGAGTTGGCGTAGACGCCGACCGTCCACCAGCTGTCCGGCTTCCAGCCCGGGATGAGGATCGCGCCCTCGGTGAGCGACCTGGTGTCGTCGTACAGCTGGGTGAGGTCGATGTCGGAGACGCTGCCCCGGCCCTCGCAGCGCGGGCACATGCCGCCGGTGATGCTGAAGCTGCGCCGCTCCTTGACCGTCTTGCCGCCGCGCTCGACGGTCACCGCGCCGGCGCCGCTGATCGAGGGGACGTTGAAGGAGTAGGCCTTGGGGGAGCCGATGTGCGGGGTGCCGAGCCGGCTGAACAGGATGCGCAGCATCGCGTTGGCGTCGGTGGCGGTGCCGACGGTGGAGCGCGGGTCGGCGCCCATCCGCTGCTGGTCGACGATGATCGCGGTGGTCAACCCTTCCAGGACGTCCACCTCGGGGCGGGCCAGGGTGGGCATGAAGCCCTGGACGAAGGCGCTGTAGGTCTCGTTGATCAACCGCTGCGACTCGGCGGCGACGGTGTCGAAGACCAGCGAGCTCTTGCCGGAGCCGGACACCCCGGTGAACACCGTCAGCCGGCGCTTGGGGATGTCGACGCTGACGTCCTTGAGGTTGTTCTCGCGGGCGCCGTGCACCCGGATCAGGTCGTGGCTGTCGGCGACGTGCGGCTCGGGCATCGTTCTCTTCGCTCCCTGGCGGTCGGGCGGGCTCTCCGGACGGATGGATCGGGGCCCGCTCCGGCCGGTGGCGGCGGGGCGGGCCCGGGCGACTCAGCGCACTTCGTTGAAGCGGATCATGTTGCCCGCCGGGTCGCGGAAGGCGCAGTCGCGGATGCCGTACGGCTGCAGGGTCGGCTCCTGCACGAGCTCGGCGCCGCCGGACTTCAGCCGGTCGAACACCCCGTCCAGGTCGGCGGTGGCGAGCACCAGCCGGGCGTACGTCCCCTTGGCCATCATCTCGGTGATGGTACGCCGTTCGTCCTCGGTGATGCCCGGGTCCGCGAACGGCGGCTCCAGCACCAGCGACACGTCGGGCTGGTCCTCGGGGCCGACGGTGATCCACCGCATCGGGCCGCCGCCGACGTCCTGGCGGACCTCGAAGCCGAGCAGGTCCCGGTAGAAGGCGAGGGAGGCCTCGGGGTCGGTGTGGGGGAGGAAGGTCCAGTGAATGGTGATGTCGTTCATGACCGCAACGCTAGGCGCGGCCCCCGGGCGGGCGCTTCTCGAATCCTGATCGGTTCCTTCCCGGTCTCCCTCGGTCTTCGCGGACGCGGCGCGTCGAGGGTGCTCGCCCGACCCCCCGATCGGGCGAGCACCCTCCACGCGCTGCTCGGCTGAGCGCCGGGCCCGCTGCTGGGGCGAGCGCCGGCCCGCTGCTCAGGCGCGGCAGCGCAGCAGCTCCAGCGGCGGGTGGGCGAGCGCGTCCGCCCAGAAGTCCTCGCCGAACTCGCGCAGGCCCTCCTCGGAGATCTGCAGCGGCACCCACTCCAGCTCACAGAACCCGGCCGCGCCGGGACGTGCCTGCGCAGCTCGGCGAGCATGGCGGCGTCGGGCTCGGTCGCGGTGACGGCGAGGCCGCGCACGGCGAACAGTCGGGTCGCCTTGCCCGTCCCGGCACCGATCTCCAGGGCGGTCCGCACCGGCCGGCCGGCGTACTCCGCGACCAGCTCGAAGAGCTCCTCGGGATAGCCGGGCCGGTACCGCTCGTAGGCCTCCGCGACCGTCCCGAAACTCAGCGCACGTTCAGGCATCCCGGACACCCGGCAATGCCAGCCAGTCCTGCCAGCTGACGTCCCGCCCCAGGAAGCGCGGCCGCCGGAACGGCCAGTCGGCGGCGATCCACTGCGGCACCAGCGCGTCCAGCGCCCGCTCCACCTCGCCGCCGACCAACTCGTCCACCACCCACCAGGAGATCTCCCCGTCGGCGCCGGCCCGCTCCGGCGGGTCGATGTACACACAGCCACGGATCGCCGTCTCGGCCCGGTCCAGCAGCACGTAGTTGAACGACTGGTGGGCGGCGATCTCCCGTTCGTGCCGCGCCAGGTCCGCCCGGTTCGCCTCGGCCGTCATCGTCTCCGACGGCCACCCCCAGGCCGGCCCGAAGATGCCGAACAGCCGCTCCCGCGACCCCATCACGGCCGGATAGTCCAGCGGCGCATCCGCCTCCCGGATCGGCCGCAGGTGGTACGCCCCGTCGAGCAGCGGCACTTGGAGGGGATGGACGAAATCAGCAGGCAGCCAGGTCATGCCGCCGAGGCTATCCAGCGGTCGGCGGTCGGCGCACGGAATATCCCTCCCGCACGCGTGGAACGACCCTGGGCGCTAAGGCCGCGACCCCGGTGACGCCTGCTGGCTGTCGTAGTGCTCCTGGGCGGCGAGGAGCTCGTCTCCGTGCCGGCCGAACCACTGGATGAGGTCGGTCAGCGGCCCGGCCAGGCTGGTACCGAGTTCCGTCAGGCTGTAGGTGACCTGGGGCGGGTTGGTGGGCGCGACATGGCGACCGACGAGCCCGGCGCGGGCCAGTGCCTTGAGGTTCTGCGACAGCATCTTCTGGCTGATGCCACCGACTCGTTGGTGCAGCTGCGCGAAGCGGTGCGGGCCGGCGATGAGGGCCGAGATGATCAGTGTCGCCCAGCGGCTGGTCGTCTGGTCCATGATCGGCCTGAGTGCGCACTTCTGGTCGAAGGTGTCGTGGGCGAGGAGTCGGGCGGCTGTCGCGACGTGCTGAGTTTCCATCACCGCAGGAGCTTACAAAAAAGTAGGTACTTCCGAGTCGTAATGGCCTTTCCTACGGTGACTTGTGCAAGCACCAACGTTCGAGGAGTCACTGTGAGCAGGAGCAGCAGCAACGCACGTACGGCGATCGTCACGGGCGCATCGAAGGGCCTGGGCGCGGGGATCGCCAAGGCGCTGGCCGGGACCGGCGCGGCCGTCGTGGTGAACTACCGGGAGGATGCGGAGGGCGCCGAGCGGGTCGTCGCGGACATCACCGCCGAGGGCGGCCGGGCGGTCGCGGTCCGGGCGGACGTGGCCCGCGGCGACGACGTGCGCCACCTGTTCGCCCGGGCGCGCGAGGAGTACGGGCCGGTCGACGTGCTCGTGAACAACGCGGCCGTCGCCGCCTTCGCGCCGCTGTCGGGCATCACCGAAGAGGAGTTCCAGCGCGAGCTGACCACGAACCTGCTGGGCACGATCCTCACGACGCAGGCCCTGGCCGCGCAGGACGACATCGGCACCGCGTCGATCATCAACGTCTCGACGGCCGGCACGCTCACCCACCCGCCGTACGCCTCGCTCTACGTCGCCTCCAAGAGCGCCGTCAACGCGTTCACCATCGTCGCGGCCAAGGAGCTCGGCCCGCGCGGCATCCGGGTCAACGCGATCATGCCCGGACCGTCGGACACCGAGGGCAGCAGGGCCATGGGATTCCCCGGCTCGCCCCAGGAGGCACAGGCGATCGCCGAGACCCCGCTGGGCCGAACGGGCACCCCGGACGACTACGGCCCACTGGTGGCCTTCCTGGCTTCCGACGACGCGCGCTGGATCACCGGGGACGTCATTCTCGCCTCCGGCGGGATGCGCTGACACGGCCCGCGGGTGACGGGGTGACGGTGCAGCAAAACAAGCAGGCATGATTGCTTTTTTCTCCGGCCGGTGCCACGCTGCTGCCCGGCGGCACGCGTGCGGGGTGTCGCCAACCCACCGGCAGGGGAGGCGCATTGGCGCACGCGAGCTCGGTACTGCGGATCGGCAATGCCTCGGGGTTCTACGGGGACCGCTTCGCGGCGGTGCGGGAGATGCTCACGGACGGGCCGCTGGACGTGCTCACCGGGGACTATCTCGCCGAGCTGACAATGCTGATCCTGGCCCGGGACCGGCTGAGGGACCCGTCGCTCGGGTACGCCCGGACCTTCCTGCGGCAGATGGAGGAGTGCCTCGGGCTGGCCCGGGAGCGGGGCGTGACGGTCGTGGTGAACGCGGGCGGCCTCAACCCGGCCCGACTCGCGGATCAGCTGCGGGAGTTGGCACAGCGCCTCGGCGTCCCGACCGCCGTCGCCCACGTCGAGGGTGACGACCTGCTGCCGCGCCGGGCCGAACTGGGGCTGCCCGAGCACCTGTTGGCCGCCAACGCCTACCTCGGCGGGTTCGGGATCGCCGCCTGCCTCGCCGGGGGCGCGGACGTGGTGGTCACCGGGCGGGTGACCGACGCCGCGCTGGTCGCCGGGCCTGCGATCGCCCACTTCGGCTGGACCGCCACCGACCTCGACGCCCTCGCCGGGGCGGTGGTGGCCGGGCACGTCCTGGAGTGCGGCGCGCAGGCCACCGGCGGCAACTACGCCTTCTTCCACGAGCACGACGTGGACCGCCCCGGCTTCCCGCTGGCCGAGCTGTACCCGGACGGCTCCAGCGTGATCACCAAGCACCCCGGTACCGGCGGAGCCGTCACCGTCGGCACCGTCACCGCCCAACTCCTGTACGAGACCGGCGGATCGCACTACCTCGGTCCCGACGTCACCGCCCGGCTGGACACCGTCCGGCTCACCGAGGAGGGCCCGGACCGGGTACGGATCGACGGTGTGCGCGGGGAGGCCCCGCCGCCCACCCTGAAGGTCGGCTGCAACCGCCTGGGCGGCCACCGCAACGAGGTGGTGTTCGTCCTCACCGGCCTGGACATCGAGGCCAAGGCCGCCCTGGTGAGGCGCCAGTTCACCGCCGCCCTGCCGCCCGAGGCGCGCCCGGCCGAGCTGCGCTGGACCCTCGCCCGCACCGACCACCCGGACGCCGCCACCGAGGAGGCCGCCTCGGCCCTGCTCCGGCTGACCGCCCGGGACCGCGACCCGGCCAAAGTGGGCCGTGAACTGGGCAAGGCCGCCGTGGAGTTGGGCCTCGCCGGGTATCCCGGGTTCCACCTCACCGCCCCGCCCGGCCCGGGTGCGCCGTACGGGGTGTTCACCGCGTCGCACGTCGACGCCAAGCTGGTCGAGCACACCGCCGTACTGCCGGACGGCCGTCGGATCGCCGTCCCGCCCGCCCCGGTGACGAGCCAACCCATCGACGTCGAGCAGGAGTTGCCCGAGTCTCTGCCACCGGGCCCGACCCGCCGCGCCCCGCTCGGCCTGCTGCTCGGCGCCCGCAGCGGCGACAAGGGCGGCGACGCCAACCTGGGCGTCTGGGCCCGCAGCGAGGAGGGCTGGCGCTGGCTCGCGCACACCCTCACCGTCGAGAAGCTGCGCGAACTGCTCCCCGAAACGGCTGAGTTGACCGTCAGGCGGCATTTGCTGCCGAACCTGAGGGCGGTCAACTTCACCCTCACCGGCCTGCTCGGCGAGGGCGTCGCCGCCCAGCACCGCTTCGACCCCCAGGCCAAGGCCCTGGGCGAGTGGCTGCGCTCGCGCCACCTCGACATTCCGGAGGCTCTCCTGTGACCGCCCTGCCCACCCGCGTCGACCCGGCCGGGCCCGAGTACGCCGAGCACCGGGCCGCGATGACCGCCAAGCTGGCCGCGCTGGACGCCGAGCACGCCAAGGCGCTGGCCGGTGGCGGGTCCAAGTACGTGGAGCGCCACCGCAAGCGGGGCAAGCTGCTGGCCCGTGAGCGGATCGAGCTGCTGGTCGATCCGGACTCGCCGTTCCTGGAGCTGTCCCCGCTGGCCGCCTGGGGCAGCGACTACCCGGTGGGCGCGGCGCTGGTCACCGGCATCGGCGTGATCGAGGGCGTCGAGTGCGTGATCACCGCCAACGATCCGACGGTGCGCGGCGGCGCCAGCAACCCGTGGACGCTCCGGAAGGCCCTGCGGGCCAACGAGATCGCGTTGCGCAACCGCCTTCCGCTGGTCAACCTGGTCGAGTCGGGTGGCGCCGACCTGCCCAGCCAGAAGGAGATCTTCATCCCCGGCGGCGCCCTGTTCCGCGACCTCACCCGGCTGTCCGCCGCCGGAATCCCCACCGTGGCCGTGGTGTTCGGCAACTCGACGGCCGGCGGAGCCTACGTGCCGGGGATGTCCGACCACACCGTGCTGGTCAAGGA
This sequence comes from Kitasatospora sp. NPDC001683, assembly GCF_053596495.1. Lineage (NCBI taxonomy): Bacteria > Bacillati > Actinomycetota > Actinomycetes > Kitasatosporales > Streptomycetaceae > Kitasatospora > Kitasatospora sp. NPDC001683. The sequence continues at coordinate 65,012 of NZ_JBSFGK010000040.1, read as the reverse complement.
GCGCGCCAAGGTGTTCCTCGGCGGCCCGCCGCTGGTCAGGATGGCCACCGGCGAGGAGGCCGACGACGAGTCGCTGGGCGGCGCCGAGATGCACGCCCGCACCTCCGGTCTGGCCGACCACTTCGCGGTGGACGAGGCGGACGCGCTGCGGATCGCCCGCCGGATCGTCGCCCGGCTCGACCACCGCAAGCCCGGCCCCGACCCCGACCGCTTCGCCGAGCCGCCGAAGTACGACGAGGAGGAGCTGCTCGGCATCGTCCCCGGAGACCTCAAGGTGCCCTTCGACCCGCGCGAGGTGATCGCCCGGATCGTCGACGGCTCCGACTTCGACGAGTTCAAGCCGCTCTACGGCACCAGCCTGGCCACCGGCTGGGCCCGCCTCTTCGGCTATCCGGTCGGCATTCTGGCCAACGCCCAGGGCGTGCTGTTCAGCGCCGAGTCCCAGAAGGCCGCCCAGTTCATCCAGTTGGCGAACCAGCGGAACACCCCACTGCTGTTCCTGCACAACACCACCGGCTACATGGTCGGCAGGGACTACGAGCAGGGCGGCATCATCAAGCACGGCGCGATGATGATCAACGCCGTCGCCAACTCCACCGTCCCGCACCTGTCCGTACTGATGGGCGCCTCCTACGGGGCCGGCCACTACGGCATGTGCGGCCGGGCGTACGAGCCGCGCTTCCTGTTCTCCTGGCCGAGCGCCAAGTCCGCCGTGATGGGCCCGCAGCAGCTCGCCGGGGTGCTGTCGATCGTCGCCCGCCAGTCGGCCGCGGCCAAGGGGCAGCCGTACGACGAGGACGCGGACGCCGCGATCCGGGCGATGGTCGAGCAGCAGATCGAGGCGGAGTCGCTGCCGGTCTTCCTGTCCGGCCGGCTCTACGACGACGGCGTGATCGACCCGCGCGACACCCGCACGGTGCTCGGCCTGTGCCTGTCCGCGATCCACAACGCGCCGGTCGAGGGCGCGCGCGGCTACGGCGTCTTCCGTCTGTGAGAGGGCAACCGACCATGACCACGATCACGAACCTGCTGGTCGCCAACCGCGGCGAGATCGCCCGCCGGGTGTTCCGCACCTGCCGGGGGCTCGGCATCGCGACCACCGCGGTGCACTCCGACCCGGACGCCGGTGCCCCGTACGTGCGGGAGGCCGACGGCGCCGTCCGGCTGCCCGGCGCCGCGCCGGCCGACACCTATCTGCGCGGCGAGCTGATCATCCGAGCGGCTCTCCAGGCCGGCGCGGACGCCGTCCATCCCGGCTACGGATTCCTCTCCGAGAGCGCCGAGTTCGCGCGGGCCGTGCTGGACGCGGGCCTGGTGTGGGTCGGTCCGCCACCGGCCGCGATCGCCGCGATGGGCTCCAAGACCGCTGCCAAGCGCCTGATGGCCGCCGCCGGGGTACCCGTCCTGGGCGCGCTCGCCGAGCCGACCGAGGCCGACCTGCCGGTGCTGGTCAAGGCCGCGGCGGGCGGCGGCGGGCGGGGCATGCGGGTCGTCCGCCGCCTCGCGGACCTGCCCGCCGAGCTCGAGGCCGCCCGGGCCGAGGCGGGCAAGGCCTTCGGCTCGGACGAGGTGTTCTGCGAGCGCTACCTGCCCACCGGCCGGCACGTCGAGGTCCAGCTGCTGGCCGACGCCCACGGCACGGTGTGGGCGGTCGGCGACCGCGACTGCTCGCTGCAGCGGCGGCACCAGAAGGTGATCGAGGAGGCCCCCGCCCCCGGCCTGCCGGCGGACGTACGGGCCGAGTTGCACGCGGCGGCGGTGACCGCAGCCCGGGCGATCGGCTACGTCGGCGCCGGCACCGCCGAGTTCCTGCTCACCGAGGACGGCCGGTTCTTCTTCCTGGAGATGAACACCCGCCTCCAGGTCGAGCACCCGGTCACCGAGGCGGTCACCGGCCTGGACCTGGTCGCGCTCCAACTCGCCGTCGCCGAAGGGGAGCAGCTGCCCGGTCCCACCCCGCCGCCGACCACCGGCCACGCGATCGAGGCCCGGCTGTACGCGGAGGACCCGGCCAGCGACTGGCAGCCCGCCACCGGCGCCCTGCACCGGCTCGAACTCACCGTCGAGCACCAGGAGTTCACCGACGGCGAGGTGCGGCTTGACTCCGGCGTCGAACCCGGTAGCGAGATCACCCCGCACTACGACGCGATGCTCGCCAAGGTGATCGTCCGGGCGCCGACCCGCGCCGCCGCGGCCCGCCGGCTGGCCGACGTACTCGCCCGCGCCCGGATCCACGGGCCCGCCACCAACCGGGAGCTGCTGGTCCGCGCGCTGCGGCACCCGGACTTCCGGGCCGGACGCCTGCACACCGGGTTCCTCGCCGAGCACGCGGCCGAGCTCACCGCCCCGGATGCCAAGGGTGCCGCCCGTGCCGCTCTGGCCGCCGCCCTCGCGGACGCCGCCGCCCGCCGCACCGCCCTGCCGTCCGGCTGGCGCAACCTCCCCTCCCAGCCCCAGTCCAAGCGCTACCGAGCCCGGGACGGAGGCGAGTTGGAGGTCCGCTACCGCCGGACCCGGGCCGGACTGGCGGCCGATGACCACCCGGACGTCGAACTCGTGGACGCCCAGCCCGACTTGGTCATCCTGCGCGAGGGCGAGGTCGAACGCCCGTACGCCGTCGCCCGTTACGGCGACCGGGTGTACGTCGACACCCCGACCGGCAGCACCGCGCTCACCGCGCTGCCGCGCTTCCCGGACCCCACCGCCCAGACCGACCCGGGCGCCCTGCTCGCCCCGATGCCCGGCACCGTCCTGCGCACCGCCGCCGCCGTCGGCGACACCGTCACCGCCGGCCAGCCGCTGCTGGTGCTGGAGGCGATGAAGATGGAGCACCGCGTCACCGCTCCTACCGACGGCACCCTGGTCGAACTGCGCGTCACCCCCGGCGAACAGGTCGAGCTCGGCACCCTGCTCGCCGTCGTCAAGACCCCCCAAGAAGCCTGAGAGCCCGCCCCCAAGAGGTCTGAGGAAGGACCCCCGCATGTCCGGCATCGGCAGTCAGCTCCTCGAAACCCCCGAACGCACCGCCCTGCGCACGGCCGTCGGCGACCTCGGCCGCCGCTACGGCTCCGCCTACTACCTCGCCAAGGCCCGGGCCGGCGAGCCCGCCGACGAACTGTGGGCGGAGGCCGGCAAGGCCGGCTACCTGGGCGTCAACCTGCCCGCCGAGTACGGCGGCGGAGGCGGTGGCATCACCGACCTCGCCATCGTCCTGGAGGAACTCGGCACCGCCGGCTGCCCGTTGCTGCTGCTGATCGTCTCCCCGGCGATCTGCGGCACGGTGATAGCCCGCTACGGCACCGAGGAGCAGAAGCAGCGCTGGCTGCCCGGGCTGGCCGACGGCACCCGCCGGATGGCCTTCGGCATCACCGAGCCGGACGCCGGCAGCAACTCGCACCGGATCTCCACCGTCGCCCGCCGGGACGGCGAGGACTGGCTGCTGACCGGCCGCAAGGTGTTCGTCTCCGGCATCGACCACTCGGACGCGGTGCTGTTCGTGGCCCGCACCGAGGACGCACGCACCGGCAAGCTCAAGCCCTGCCTGTTCGTCGTCCCGCGGGACACCCCCGGCTTCGAGTACCGGTCGATCCCGATGGAACTCGTCGCCCCCGAGAAGCAGTTCCAGGTCTTCCTGGACGACGTCCGACTGCCCGCCGACGCCCTGGTCGGCGACGAGAACGCCGGCCTGCTCCAGCTGTTCGCCGGCCTCAACCCGGAGCGGATCCTCACCGCCGCCTTCTCGCTCGGCCTGGCCCGCCAAGCGCTCGGCAAGGCGGTGGAGTACGCGAAGACCCGCACCGTCTGGTCCACCCCGATCGGCGCCCACCAGGGCCTGGCGCACCCGCTGGCCCAGTGCGCGGTGGAGATCGAGTTGGCCCGGCTGATGACCCAGAAGGCCGGGCTGCTCTACGACGCGGGCGAGGACGTCGCCGCGGGGGAGGCCGCCAACATGGCCAAGTACGCTGCCGGGGAGGCCGCGGCGCGGACCGTCGACCAGGCGGTGCAGACCCTCGGCGGCAACGGCCTCACCCAGGAGTACGGCCTGGGGGCCCTGCTGGCCGCGACCAGGGTCGGCAGGGTCGCCCCGGTCAGCCGGGAGATGGTGCTCAACTACGTCGCCCAGCACACCCTCGGCCTGCCGAAGTCGTACTGATCCGGCGAAACTGACTCGGCGAAGCGGTCTACCGAACCCCCGGGCGCAGCAGTCCGAGCCGGTAGTACACGGCCGGTCCGCTGAGGTTGTCGGCGTGCCGACCACGAGGGCGGTGGCGGCGGCGAGCAGGCGGCGGGCGGACGGAAGGCGGGCGGAGGTGGGTCTCACGGGGGGTGCTCCAGGATCCGGGCCCCACCCGGGGGCGGGCGGCCGTGCTGCATCGCCGTCCGGGTGGGCGCCTTCGGGATCAACCGCGCCACGCGGGCTCCGCCCCGGTTCCCCACAATGGCCCAGCCCGCCCCCTGACTGTCCGTATGCTCCTGCACGCACCCCGAAAGCATTTGGTTGTCGCGTCAACTTCCTTCCTGGAGGCATGCCTTGGTGTTCCGAAGCGCGTTCCCGGACGTCCCCGACGTCGACCTGCCGATCCACGACGCGGTGCTCTCCTCGGCCGCCCGCTACGGCGAGCGGACCGCCCTGATCGACGGCATCACCGGGGAGCGGGTCAGCTACGCCCGGCTCGCCGCCTCGGTCGAGCGGGTCGCCGCCGGACTGGCCGAGGCAGGGGTGCGCAAGGGCGACGTGGTCGCCCTGTTCAGCCCCAACTCGGTCGCCTACCCGATGGCCTACTACGGCGCCACCCGGGCCGGCGCCACCGTGACCACGGTGTCCTCGCTGAGCACCCCCGGCGAGCTGGCCGGCCAACTGGGCGACAGCGACGCCCGCTGGCTGATCACCGTCTCCCCGTTCCTGCCGACCGCCGTGGCGGCCGCCGACCTGCTCGCCGGCACCGGCCGCCCGCTGCTCGGGACGATCGTCCTGGACGGCGCCGAGGGCCACATCTCGCTCGCCGACCTGCTGGCCACCACCGGCCCCGCCCCCGAAACGGCCATCGACCCGGGCGAGGACATCGCCGTCCTGCCGTACTCCAGCGGCACCACCGGCCTGCCCAAGGGCGTGATGCTCACCCACCGCTCGATCGCCACCAACCTCGCCCAGACCGACGCCCTCTACCGCCCCGCCGAGGGCGAACGGGTGCTCGCCGTACTGCCGTTCTTCCACATCTACGGCCTGACGGCACTGCTCAACCAGCCGCTGCGGTGCGGCGCCACCGTGGTCGTGCTGCCCCGCTTCGACCTGGAGCAGTTCTGCCGCACGATCGAACAGCACCGGGTGCAGGGCCTGGTGGTCGCCCCGCCGATCGTCCTCGCGCTGGCCAAGCACCCCCTCGTGGAGGGCTTCGACCTCTCCTCGGTCGAGTACCTGCTGTGCGCGGCCGCCCCGCTGGACCACGAGCTCGCCGAGACCTGCGCCCGCCGGCTGGGCCTGCCCCACCTGCTCCAGGGCTACGGCATGACCGAGCTGTCCCCGGTCACCCACGTGGTCTCCCCGACCGACCGCGACCCCTCGCCCGGCTCGGTCGGCCGGATGGTGCCCTCCACCGAACTGCGGATCACCGCCCTGGACGGCTCCGGCGACGACCTCGGACCGGGGGAGCAGGGCGAGCTGCTGATCCGCGGCCCCCAGGTGATGAAGGGCTACTTCGGCCGCCCCTCCGAGACCGCAGCCATGGTCGACGCCGACGGCTGGCTGCACACCGGCGACATCGGCCACGTGGACGAGCGCGGCTACCTGTTCGTCGTCGACCGGGTCAAGGAGCTGATCAAGTACAAGGGGTACCAGGTCGCCCCCGCCGAACTGGAGGCCGTGCTGCTCGGCCACCCGGAGATCGCCGACGCCGCCGTGATCGGCGTCCCCGACGCCGACGGCACGGAGTGCCCCAAGGCCTTCGTGGTCCGCGTCCCCGGCAGCGGCCTGACCGCCGAGGAGGTCACCGGCTACGTCGCCGGGCAGGTCGCCCCGTACAAGAAGGTGCGCGCGGTGGAGTTCGTGGACGCCGTCCCCAAGTCCGCGGCCGGCAAGATCCTGCGCCGCGAACTGCGCGCCCGCGAGGCCGACCGGGCCGGGGCCGCCTCCTGAAGGCCGGGGCCCCCGGCGGACGAAGACCGCGGCCCGTCTGTGAGGATCGACCCGCCGCGCCCCCACCGGAACAGACCCCGTCGATACAGGAACCGCCACCCGCCATGACCAGCCACCCCGCCGTCCGCACCCCCCAGCAGGACCGCAGCCGCGCGACCCGGGCCCGGCTGCTCGCGGCCGCCGTGGACTGCCTGGCCGAGCTCGGCTGGCAGGGCTCCACCGTCACCGTGGTCGCCGAACGGGCCGGCGTCTCCCGGGGCGCCGCCCAGCACCACTTCCCGACCCGCGAGGACCTCTTCACCGCGGCCGTCGAGCACGTCACCGCCGAGCGGCTGGCAGCCGTCCGCGCCCACGCGGACGAACTGCCGGCCGCCGGCCCCGACCGCACCCGGGCCGTGGTCGACATGATCGTGCGCCTCTACACCGGACCGCTGTTCCGGGCCGCCCTGCACCTGTGGACCGCCGCCGCCACCGAGGAGGCCCTGCGCGAGCGGATCATCGCCCTGGAGGGCCACGTCGGCCGGGAGGCCCACCGGGCCGCCGTGGAGTTCCTGGACGCCGACGAGAGCCGCCCCGGCGTGCGCGAATCCGTGCAGGCCACCCTCGACCTCGCCCGCGGACTCGGCCTCGCCAACCTGCTCACCGACGACAGCCTCCGACGTTCCGGGGTGATCCGGCAGTGGGCGGGCGTTCTGGAGAGTACGCTGCGCCCGGTACGCCCATGACGCCCGTACAACCGAGCGACCGGACACCCTCTGACCAAGGGGTCGCCGGGCGCCCGATGTCCGTGCAGTCTGGAGAAGAAACCCGGCCGGTACGGACCGCGAGGCCCGTCCGGCCGGGCCGAGCCGAACCGGGGTGCTGCCTGAATGCACGGACACGAGTGGGACGCGACCGCCGCCGCCGGCCCCGCGCCGGACGACGATCCCGCACGCCCGGAAGGCCACCGCCTCGTCCCGCTCGCCACGGCCCTGCTCCAGGCCGACGGACTGATCCTGCACTGGAGCGAGGACGCCGAGGCCCTGCTCGGCTACCCCGCCGAAGAGGCCGTCGGCAGCTACGCCGCCCAGCTGCTCACCGACGAGACCGACCGCCCCGCCGTGCTCGACCTGTTCCAGCGGATCATGGCCGGCAGCGGCTCCACCTTCGTCTTCCCGGTCCGCCACCGCGACGGCCACCGGGTCGAGCTGGAGTTCCGCACCTACCCGATCGCCGGCCCGGCCGGAACCCTGCTGCTGCTCGCCACCGCCTCCGACACCCGGGCCCTCCACGCGGTCGAGGCCGACCTCGCCGTGCTGGACGGCGTCTTCGGCCGCTCCCCGATCGGCATGGCCGTCTACGACACCGACCTGCGCTTCGTCCGCATCAACGCGGCGCTGGCCCGGATGAACGGCGTCCCGGTCGCCGGCCACCTCGGCCGACGGATATCCGCCGTCCTGCCCGGCATCAACACCGCCGAGATCGAGCAGATCATGAGACAGGTGCTCAAGAGCGGCAAGCCCGTGGTCGACGCCCGCTCGCACGGCCGCGTCCCCGGCGACCCCAGACGGGACCGCGCCTGGTCCGCCTCCTACTTCCGGCTGGAGGACTCCACCGGCAAGGTCTTCGGCGTCTGCTCCTCGATCATCGACGTCACCGAGCGCTTCCAGGCCGAGGCCCGCGCCGCCCGCGCCCAGGAACGGCTCGCCACCATCGCCGAGGCCACCGCCCGGATCGGCACCACCCTCGACCTCCAGCGCACCGCCGAGGAACTGATCGAGGCGGTCGTCCCCCGGTTCGCCGACTTCGCCACCGTCGACCTGCTCGAGCCGGTGCTGCGCGGCGCCGAGCCCACCCCGATCCCCTCCGACCGCTCGGTCACCCTGCGCGCCGTCGCCGTCGGGGAGAACTACGACACCGGCCTCGCGCACGCCGTGGACGTCGTCGGCGAGACCTCCGAGTACGCCCCCGACCGCAGCTACACCCAGTGCCTGCGCAGCGGCCGCCCGTTGCTGCGCGCCCACGTGGACGAGGAGGTGCTGCGCGGCCTGGTGTCCAGCGAGGACCGGGTCGCCCCCGGGATCGCGGCCGGCATCCACTCGTACCTGATGGTGCCGATCACCGCCCGGGGCATGGTGCTCGGCGGCTCCGAGTTCATCCGGATGCGCAACCCCGAGCCCTTCAACGACGCCGACGTCGCGCTCGCCGAGGAACTCGTCGCCCGCACCGCCCTGGCCCTCGACAACGCCCGGCTCTACCGCCGCGAGCGGGAGACCGCCCTCACCCTGCAGCGCAGCCTGCTGCCGCAGGAGATCCACCGCACCCTCGGCCTGGAGATCGCCTACCGCTACCTGCCCAGCAGCGTGGTCAGCGAGGTCGGCGGCGACTGGTTCGACGTGGTGCCGCTGTCCTGCGGACGGGTCGCCCTGGTGGTCGGCGACGTGATGGGCCACGGCATCCGGGCCGCCGCCACCATGGGCCAGCTGCGCACCGTCGCCCGGACCCTCGCCACCCTGGACATGCCGCCCGAGCAGGTCCTCACCCGACTGGACGAGACCGCCTCGGGGATCGGCGAGGGCCAGTTCGCCACCTGCATCTGCGCGGTCTACGACCCGCTGGAGCGCACCGTCCAGGTCGCCTCCGCCGGGCACCTGCCGCCGGTCTGGGTCGGCACCGACGGCATCGCCCGCCGGGTCGAGGTGCCGCCCGGCGTGCCGCTGGGCGTCGGCGGGGTCGCCTTCGAGTCGATCGACTTCATCCTCCCCGAGGGCGGCATGCTCGCCCTCTACACCGACGGCCTGGTCGAGCGGCGCGGCCAGGACCTGGACCACGGCATCGACCTGCTCGCCCGCACCCTGGCCGGGCCCGGCCGGACGCTGGAGGAGACCTGCGACGCCGTGATCGGCGCCCTGGTCACCGACGGCACCGAGGACGACATCGCCATGATCATGGCCCGGGCGCTGCCGGTGCCCGCCGACCGGATCGCCGGCCTCCCGCTCACCGGCGGCGGCAAGCTCCCCGGCCGGGCCCGCCGCTTCACCCGCGCCACCCTGGACTCCTGGGGCCTGAGCGCGCTCTCCGACTACGCCGAACTGCTGGTCAGCGAACTGGTCACGAACGCCCTGCTGCACGCCGAGGCGCCGCGCCGGCTGCGGCTGTTCCGTGACCGGGTGCTCACCGTCGAGGTCTCCGACGCCGGCGGCGCGGCCCCGCAACTGCGCCCCTTCGCCGAGCAGGACGAGGGTGGGCGCGGGATGTTCCTGGTCAGCGAGCTGGCCCAGCGCTGGGGCAGCCGGCTGACCAGGGACGGCAAGGTGGTCTGGGCGGAGCTGGAACTGCCCTTCGGGGCTGCGTAGCCCCTTTCGTAGCCCCGGGGCGCGAGAACGCCCGTTCCCGATTCGGGAACGGGCGTTCTCCTCTCTTTCCCGCGCGTCCGTTTGGTTCCTATGCGCTCACGCGCTCCGGCCGGGGAGCCTCCTCGACCGGCTCGGCCGCCGTCGGGGCGGGGCGCCCGCGCAGCAGCCACCAGGCCAGTGCGGCCGCGCCGACCAGCAGCGCCCCGGCCAGCAGCCCGGCGCTGTTCATGCCGTGCACGAAGGCGTCCTTCGCGCTCGCCACCAGCGGCCGCGCCAGCTCCGGCGACAGCCCCTCCGCCGTCTCCACGGCCGCGCCCAGCGACTCGCCGGCCCGGGCGGCGACCTCCGGGGAGACCCCGGCCGGGACGGCCAGCCCGCTCGCGTAGATCGAGCCGACCACCGAGCCGACCAGGGCGATGCCGAGCGCGGTGCCCAGCTCGTACGCCGTCTCCGAGACCGCTGAGGCGGCCCCGGCCTTGTCGGCGGGCGCGGCGGTCAGCACCAGGTCGGCGCCGAGCGTGTAGACCACGCCCTCGGCCGTACCCGTCACCAGGAAGGAGACGGCCAGCAGCAGGTAGGTGCTGTCCTGCTGCAGCCAGCCCAGTACGCCCGCGGCCAGGCCCATCGCCAGCAGGCTGGCGGCCAGCGCCCGGCGCGCGCCGAAGCGCCGGGCGATCCGGGCGGTGAGCAGCCCGCCCGCCACCGAGCCGGCGAAGGCCGGCAGCTCCGCCAGGCCCGCCTGCAGCGGCTGGTAGCCGCGCACCAGCTGGAGGTACTGCGAGACCACGAAGATCACGCCGGACAGGCCGACCAGGGAGATCAGCGAGGCCGTGACGGCGGCCGTGAACCGCCGGTCGCGGAACAGCCGGACGTCCAGCAGCGGGGTCTCCAGCCGCAGCTGACGGCGGACGAAGAGGGTGAGCGCGGCGGCGCCCAGCAGGAAGGTGACCGGGACTTCCCAGCGGGCGACACCGTGCGCGGCGCCCTCCTTGATCGCGTACACCACGCCGATCACGCCGGCCATCGACAGCCCGACGCTCAGCACGTCCCAGCGCCCCGGCTTCGGATCCCTGGACCCGGGCAGCAGCCAGGCACCGGACACCAGCAGCAGGACCAGCACCGGGATGTTCAGCAGGAACACCGACCCCCACCAGAAGTGCTCCAGCAGCAGCCCGCTGATCACCGGCCCGAGCGCCGCACCGGCGGTGGCGGCCGCGCCCCAGACACCGATCGCGGTGGCGCGCTCCCGGTCGTCCGGGAAGAGGCCGCGGATCAGCGACAGGGTGGAGGGCATGATCGTCGCCCCGGCGACGCCGAGCAGCGCCCGGGCCAGGATCAGCCAGCCCGGTCCCGGCGCGTACGCGGCCAGCAGCGAGGCGGCGCCGAAGGCGGTGGCGCCGGTCAGCAGCAGCTTCTTGCGGCCGATCCGGTCGCTCAGCGCGCCCATGCTGACCAGCAGACCGGCCAGTACGAAGGAGTAGGAATCGCCGATCCAGAGCAGCTGGGTGCCGCTGGGGCGCAGCGTCTCGCTGATCGAGGGGAGGGCGAGGGAGAGCACGGTCGCGTCCAGGGCGACCACGGTGACGGCCAGCACCAGGACGGCGAGGCCGGTCCAGCGCTGGCGGGCCGTCAGGGCGGGAGTACTGCTCATGCGCCCACCTCGCTGCGCTCGGCAGACGCTTCGCTCAATGCGCTGCCCTTTGATGATTCGCTTGCTCACGGGATATCGGTTTCCGGTTTCCGGTCCGAGGAGCGATGGGTCAAAAGGGAGGCGTCCCGGCGCAGCGCGCCGCCGAGGAACAGCTCGGCGAGCGAGAAGGCGGCGTCGCGCGGGGCGAGCCGGCCGTCCTGGATGGCCCAGCCGATGCCGGCCACCAGGTCGAGGAAGGCCTCGCTCAACCACGCGGCACTCAGCTCGATCCGGAAGACGCCCTCGCGCTGCCCGCGCAGGAAGAGTGCGTGCAGCCGGTCGAGCTGGACCTCCCAGAGGTCGTTGATGTCGTCGTGGCCGTAGAGCTGGTTCTCGCCGGCCAGGAAGGCGCAGAGCATGGCGTCGGGGACGGCGGCGTCCACCAGCCGGCGCAGCGCCGCCTCGGTGTCGCCCTCCTCGACGGCGGCGGTGTCCAGGGCGGTGGCGAAGCGCTGCAGTCCGAGCCGGCCGACTTCGCGGATCAGCGCGTCGCGGCCCGGGAACAGCCGGTGCAGGGTGGCCCGGCTGATGCCCGCGGCGCGGGCGATCTCGTCCAGGTGGGCGGTGGGACGGCGGGACAGCACGCCGACGGCGGCTTCCAGAACGGTGTCGCGGTCGGTGGCCATGACTCGAGTGTAGGCCAGATGAGACGTGGAAGTCTCAGATTTGTCCTTGGAATCTCATCTGCGTCATCGGCGAAAGGCATTCGGACGGCAAAAACCGGGGACGGCTGGTGTGCCGCCCCCGGTGGGGTGCTACGCGCTGCGCTCCGGTCAGCTCTGGTTGTAGAACCCGGTGTCGTCGAGCGGGCGGTCGATCACCATCACCTCGACGTCCGCCGGGGTGAGCAGGAAGACCCGGCGGGCGATCCGCTCGATGCCGCCCCGGGTGCCGAAGACCAGCCCGGAGGCGAAGTCGACCATGCGCTTGGCCTCGGCCTCGTCCATCTCGGTGAGGTCCATGACCACCGGGGTGCTCGCCCGGATGTGCTCGCCGACCGTGCGGGCCGCCTCGAAGCCCGTCGGCCGCAGGGAGACGATCTTCGCGGGCGCGGGGACGGCGGGAACCGTCTCCTGATCCACCCACTCGTCGTCGTACACCGCGGCCGGGTAGTTCCCGGAGGGCATCAGCCACCCGTTGTGGTGCTCGTCGCGAAGTGCTCCCATGCCGCGCCTCCCTGCCTCGTCCCGTCTGGTCCCCCGGGGACGCGTGTCCGTTTTTGACACGTCATCCACTCGTCGGAACTGTCCGAGTATCGCACTGTTCACCGGTCCCGTGCCCGCTCGCGGCCCCCGTACGAGTCGCGCCGCACCCGGAAACCCGGGCGGACCCGGGCAAAGAGAGCGACGCGGCGGAGCTCCGTACGGTTGCGCGCGTAGACCATATCGGTCGCGGTCGCCGCGCAATTGACCTTCTGTCAACAATGCGGAAACGATTTCACTCGTCGGTCGAACCGTCCACCAGTTCGTGCAACGAATCCGCGTGGCCGTTGTGTCGCGCGTACTCCTCGATCATCGGATATCAAGCCGGGGATGCCCCCATCTTCGGCCCGGCGGAGGAACCGGCCTTTCCGCGATCGGGGCTCCCCCGGTCGGACCGCCGCGCCGCCCACCGTAGTGAAGCCGGTACGATGGGTGAGCCTCGGTCGGCGATGACCGAACTGACCGGGCCCACCGCCGGGCTGGCGGGAAGTCAGGTCTGTGGAGCCTGTGTAGGACCGATGGGCGGTGCACCGTCCCTCGCTGGTAACCCCAGGTCGGCGACGGGCTGTGAAGCAGAAAGCTCAACCCGCGAGGGAAGAGTCGCTCGCTTCGGTTGGGGAGATGGCAAGTGGACCAGGATCCAGCAGAGCGCACCTCCTGGCCGCGGCGCGGCCGCCTGCCGCTGGTGTCCAGTGGCAGGCGGCCGACGCCTGGCGGGTGGCTCACCGAAGCGACCGGTTGTCAGCCGGCCCTCAGGCCCGGCGGCGGGCCGCGGCCGCCCGCCAGAGCCCGACCAGGCTGCCCAGCACCAGCAGGGCGATCACCCCGGCCGACACCAGGAACGCCGCCGAGCCCGGCTGGTCCGCGCTGGCCGCGGCGGTGACGTACACGGCGGTGGTGGGCACCACGCCGATCGCGGTGGCGAACAGGAAGGGGAGGAAGCGGACCCCGGAGAAGGCCGCGCCGTAGTTGCCCGCCTGGAACGGCAGACCGGGCAGCAGTCGCAGCACCAGGACGCTGCGGAAGCCCTGGTCGGTGAAGCGCCGGTCGAGGGCGCCGAGCACCTTGCCGCGCAGGTACGGCTTCAGCGCCTCGCGGCCCAGTCCCCGGCCGAGCGCGAAGGCCATGGCCGCGCCCAGGGTGGTGCCGAGCACGGCGAGCAGCACCCCCTGCTGGATGCCCAGCAGCAGCCCGGCCACGGCGTTCAGCGCGGGGCGCGGCACGAAGGCGAGCGTGCCGACCGCGTAGACGAGGGTGAACAGCGGCGCGAACCAGTACCCGGGCATCCGGTCCGCCAGGCCGCCGGAGAGCAGGTCCGTCGGGCTCCACAGCAACAGCGAGCCGGCGCAGGCACCCAGCAGCAGCACCAGCAGGCCGAACCGCCACCAGGCCGCGCGGGCCGGGCCGCCCGCGCGCTGCCCGGCGCGGTCGTCGGCGGGCTCGTCGGCGGTCGGGGTGGGGGAGGTCGTCAGGGCGGCGGGCACGGCCAGAGCCTAACCGGTCCCCGGCGCGGGTCGGTCGGGGGTGACGCTCGACGCCGGTGATCGTGATCGGCATGATGGCGGGGTGTCCGGCTGGGCCCACGACCGGGTGGGGCTGGCCACACTCCTGGCCCGGATCAGGGCGGGCGGGGGCTCCGCGCGGTGCACAGTGGGTGCACCGACGGAAGGTGGGGAAGGGCCGTGAGGCGTGTGGGGGCATGGGCGGCGGCAGCCGTGGTGGGGTTCGTCCGGGCGTGCGCGGTCGCGGCGGTGACCCTGCTGGTCCCGGCGGTGTGGGCGGGCGCGGTGGCGCTGGGGTGGTCCTGGGGGCCGGCCAACCCGTGGTCGTGGCTGCTGCCGGTGCTGCTGGTGGGTGCGGGCAGCCTGGTGCTGACCCGCCCGGTGTGCCGGGCGGTGCGCGCCCTGGTCGCGCGCTGGGGCGGCCGTGCCCTACCGGCGGGATACCGGCAGGCCCCGCCGGTGGTCCGGATGTCCACCGGCTTCTGGTGGAACGGCTTCAGCTACGAGAGGACCCGCCGCGACGCCCTGATGGACCAGCACTGGCGGATCCGCTGGCGCGACCCCGCCAACCTGCGCGACCTGCGGTTCGTCGCGGTCGCCGGGTTCACCGCGGGCCCCGTCGCCGCCCTGCCGCCGCTCGCGCTGGCCGCGGCCGCGCTCGGGCTCGCCCGGCCGGAGGCCCCCGCCCGGCTGCTCGGGGCGCTCGGGCTGCTGCTGGCCGTCGGCAGCGCGCCGTACGCCTGGCGGGTGGTGATACCGGTGGCCGAGCGCTTCCTTCGGCCGTCGCGGGCGATGGCGCTGGCCGAGCGGGTGGCGGAGCTGACCGCGCAGCGGGCGGACGCCACCGTCGCCCAGGCCGCCGAGATCCGCCGGATCGAACGGGACCTGCACGACGGCGCGCAGGCCCGGCTGGTGGCGCTCGGGCTCTCGCTGACGACCGCCCAGCTCCTGGTGGAGCGCGACCCGGAGCGGGCCAAGGCGCTGATGCGGGACGCGCAGGACGGGGCGAAGGCCTCGCTGGCCGAGCTGCGCGGACTGATCCAGGGCATCAGTCCGCCGGTGCTGACCGAACGCGGCCTGGTGGACGCGGTCCGCGCCCTCGCCCTGGACCTGCGGCTGAACGTGAGCGTCGAGACCGAGACCCCGGTACGGGCGGACGCGCCGATCGAGTCCGCCGTCTACTTCGGCGTCGCCGAGCTGCTCACCAATGCCGTCAAGCACGGCGGCGCGACCCGGGCCGGGGTCACCTTCCGCCAGGACGACCACGGGCTCGTCGTCGAGGTCGGGGACGACGGTTCGGGCGGCGTCCGGGAACGGCCCGGCGGCGGGCTCGCCGGCCTGCGCCGTCGCCTCGACGCCTTCGACGGCTCCCTCGAGATCACCAGTCCGCCCGGCGGACCGACCCACGTCAGGATGACGGTGCCATGCGAATACTCGTAGCCGAAGACCTCTACCTGCTGCGCGAGGGGATGGTCCACCTGATCGAGGCCTGCGGGCACGAGGTGGTGGCCACCGCCGCCACCGGGCCCGAGACGCTCGACGCACTGCTGGCCCACCGCCCGGACGTGTCCGTGGTCGACGTCCGGATGCCGCCGACCCAGTCGGACGAGGGCCTTCGGGCGGCGCTCGCGGCCCGCCGCGCGCTTCCCGGCCTACCGATCCTGATCCTCTCCCAGCACGTCGAGCAGCTGTACGCCCGGGAGCTGCTCGCCGACGGCTCCGGCGGGGTCGGCTACCTGCTGAAGGAGAGCGTGTTCGACGCCGACCAGTTCATCGGCTCACTGGAACGGGTCGCGGCCGGCGGGACGGCGATGGACCCGGCGGTGATCGCCAAGCTGCTGTCCGCGAGCCCGCCCGAGCGGGGACTGAGCCAGCTCACCGAGCGCGAGTACCAGGTGCTCGGGCTGATGGCGGAGGGCCTGTCCAACCAGGCGATCGGACGGCGGCTGTTCCTCAGCGACAGCGCGATCAGCAAGTACACCACCTCGATGTTCGGCAGGCTCGGCATCGCCGATGACGACGACACCAACCGCCGCGTCCGGGCCGTGCTCACGTACCTGAACCAGCCCTGACGGCCAAGGGACTCCGGCCCCGCGTGGAGAGTTCAGGCCGCCGCGTCGAGGAAGGCCAGCAGGCGGTGCCACGCGTCCCGGGCCGCGGCCGCGTGGTCGACGGCCGACTGTTTGAAGAAGTTGTGCGGGGCGCCCGGGTAGGTGACGAACTCGTGGGGGCAGCCGGCCGCGGTGAGGGCCGCGTCGAAGGCGTCGACGGTGGCGGGCGGGATGTGTTCGTCGGCGCCGCCCCACAGGGCGAGGATCGGGGCGGTGAGGCCGACGGCGAGCTGGGTGGGGCCGGGGGCGCCGTTGATCGCGTCCGGGTAGCCGTAGAAGCCGACCGCGCCGGTGAGGCCGAAGCGGGGTGCGGCGGTGCGGAAGGCCTGGCGGCCGCCGAAGCAGAAGCCGAGGGCGACCACCTCGGCCGGGCCGAGGGTGCGCAGCCGGGTGAGGGCGGCGGTGATGTCGGCGTCCAGGGCTTCCGGGGTGAGGGCGAGGAGGTGGGGGAGCAGGTTCGGGAGTTCGCCGAATTCCGGCGGACGGTTTTCCGGGGTGGTTCCGGCGGTGCGGCCGTAGTAGTCGAGGACGAGGGCCGGGTGGCCCTGTTCGGCGAGCCGGGCGGCGGTGTGGCGGTAGAACGCGGAAAGGCCCTTGTTGTCCGGCAGGACGAGCACGCCGACTCCGGTGGGCGATTCCGGGCGGGCCAGGAAGGCGGCGAATTCGGTGCCGTCGGTTGAAGTGAGGGTCAGGTCGGCGGCCTCGGCCAGGAGTTGGCGGGCGGGGCCGAAAGCGGGCGGTGCGGCGGCCGGGTCGTAGCACATTTCTCGGAATTCCCCTCACGGATCGCGAAAACCGTCGGGCGCTGGAGCGCGCCCGACGGTCGGTGATGCTAGCGGGGAATTCGGTTATTGGTTCGCCATCATATCGTGGAGAGATCTTTTTCAGAAGAGCTTTCCGGTGACATTGCGGTCACGTTGTCGTCGGTGGAATTCGGTTCGGCCCGGCGCAGTGCCCCGGCGCTCAGCAGCAGGGCGAAGGCGAGCAGGGTGACCAGTCCGAAGGAGACGGTGAGCGAGGTGGCCTGGGCGAGGGTGCCGATCACGGCGGGGGCGATCAGGCCGGAGGTGTAGGTGACGGTGGCGACGCCCGCGATGGCCTGGCTGGGGTTGTTGCCGATCCGTCCGGCGGCCGCGAAGGCGAGCGGCACGATCACCGCGACGCCGACGCCGATCAGGGCGAAGCCGGGGATGGCCAGCGCCGGGTGGTCGGCGGCCACCACCAGCAAACCGCCGAGGGTGGCGATCGCCCCGCCCAGCCGGGTGGCGCGGACGGCGCCGAGGCGGCGGATCACCGCGTCGCCGGCCAGTCGGCTGACCGCCATGGTGAGCGAGAAGGCGGTGTACGAGGCGGCGGCGACGGTGGCCGAGGCGCCGGTGACGTCCCTGAGGTAGACGCCGCTCCAGTCCATCGAGGCGCCCTCGCCGAACACCGCGCAGAAGCCGACCAGTCCGATCACCAGCGAACTGCGCGGCGGCAGGGCGAACCGTGCCGGCGCCTCCGCCTCCTCGGGTGCCCGCAGGTCGGGCAGGCCCCGGCCGACCGGCTGGGCGAGGGCGAGCAACACCAGTGCCGTGAGCGCGAGTTGGAGCCGGGCGTCGAGATCGAGATGGGCGGCCAGGATGCCGAAGCCGGAGGCCAGCAGGCCGCCCGCGCTCCACATCCCGTGCAGCCCGGACATGATCGAGCGGCCGAGGCGCTGCTCGATTTCCACGCCCTGGGCGTTCATCGCGACGTCCGCCATGCCGGCCGTGGCGCCGTACACCAGCAGCACCGCGCACAGGGCCGGCAGCGAGGGGGCGAGCGCGGGCAGCGTGAGGGCCAGGCACCAGAGCGAGAGCAGCCCGCGCACCGCCGCCCGGCCGCCGTAGCGGTGGACGAAGCGACCGGCGAGCGGCATCGCCAGGGAGGAGCCGATCGCGGGCATCACCAGGGCCAGGCCGAGCTGGCCGGGGGAGAGGTCCAGCCGGTGCTGGATCCACGGGATGCGGGTGACGAAGGTGCCGCCGACGGCGCCGTGCACGCCGAAGACCAGCGCGATGCTCAGCCGGGAGCGGCGTGGGTCGGCGAGTGGTTCGGGGGTGGTGACTGTCATCCGGCGTTCCCTCCCGGTCGCGCGGTGCGGGGCGCGACGGTGCCCTGTGAGTGGTCTACGTGCAGGCCGATCGGTCCGCGCGGCGGGGTGGGCCCTCCGGCGGATGGTGTGGCGGGTGCGATCGGGTCGTTCGGTGCGTTCGGCTCGTTCGCTTCGATAAATTATCAGGAAGGGACCCTGATAGAAACACTCTGGAAGGATGATCGGTCATGACCACCGCGCGTACGGCCACGCCGAGCACCGCCCGGGCGATCAACGACCGGCTGGCGCTCAACCTCCTGCTCGAACAGGGCCCCCTCACCGCGACCGAGCTGCGCGACCTCACCGGCCTGTCCCGGCCGACCGTCGCCGACCTGCTCGACCGCCTCCAGCGCACCGGCCTGGTCGCCGTCGTCGGCGAACGCGGCGAACAGCGGCGCGGTCCCAACGCCCGGCTGTACGCACTGGTCGCCTCGCGCGCGCACATCGCCGCCTTCGACGTCCGCGAGGGCGGCGCCGGCCTGGTCGTCGCCGACCTCGTCGGGCGCACCCTCGCCACCGCCGAGGTGCCGGTCGAGGCGTCGGGCGGGAGCGCTGCCGCCGCGTCGCCCGAGGGCGCCGCCGCCGCGATCGTCCGCACCCTGCTGGAGACCGCGCGCGACGCCGGCGTCGAGCGGCTGCACACCGTCGCGGTCGGCGCCCCCGGCCTGGTCGACCCCGCCACCGGGCGGCTGCACAGCACCGGCAAGCTCCCCGGCTGGCACGCCGAACTCCTCACGGCACTGCGGGAGTTGCCCGGCACGGACGTCATCCTGGAGAACGAGGTCAACCTGGCCGGCCGGGCCGAGTACCGGGTCGGCGCCGCGCGCGACCGCGACACCTTCGTGCTGATGTGGCTCGGCCACAGCGTCGGCGCCGCCGTCATCCTGGACGGGCGGCTGCGCCGCGGCTTCTCCGGCGGCACCGGCGAGATCTGCTTCCTGCCCGTCCCCGGCACGGTCGGACTGCCCAGCGCGGACAGTTGCGAGGGCGGCTTCCACGGCCTGGTCGGCAGCGCCGCCATCTGCGCACTCGCCCGCGCCCACGGGCTGCCCGCCGACCCGGCCGGGGACGCGTCCGCCGCCGAGGCCGCCGTGCGCACCGCACTGGCCGCCGGCCCGGCGGGCGAACCGTTCCTGGACGAGCTGGCCGAGCGGATCGCGCTCGGCGCGGCCGCGCTCTGCGTGGTGCTCGACCCCGGCTGCGTGGTGCTCGGCGGCGAGATCGGCCGGGCCGGCGGCGCCGAGCTGGCCGGGCGGGTCGAACGGCGGCTGGCCGGGCTCTCCCCGCTGCGCACCGAGGTGCGGGCCGGTACGGCCGGCGGCGGCGCGGTGCTCGCCGGGGCGGTGCTCACCGCGGGGGACGCCGTGCGGCGGGACCTGTTCGGCGAGCCGTAGGGCTTGTCCGCCAATTCCCGCCGGCGCGCGACGCGAATTGTCAGACAAGCCCTTGCGCCCGCCTCCGGACCCCGGCCCCGGGGCGTTTTCCGTTGGCGTCCCCGGTACGGCAGGATGGCGGAGGGGGCGCGTACCCCTTACCTCGAACCACCGTCAGGAGTCGCACATGGGCCAGCCCGAGGTGCCGGTCAACCCGTACCGCATCGGTGAGGCGGCGGCGCTGCTCGGCGTCAGCGCGGACACCATGCGGCGCTGGGTGGACGCCGGACGGCTCGCCGCCGTGCGGGACGAGCACGGGCACCGGATCATCCCCGGCGCCGAGCTCGCCGCCTTCGCCCGCGAGCTGGCCCGGCCGGAGACCGCCGAGGCCGAGGGCCGGCCGTCCTCGGCGCGCAACCGCTTCCCCGGGATCATCACCCATGTGGTGCTCGGCGACGTGGCCGCGCAGGTGGAGGTGCAGGCCGGGCCGTTCCGGGTGGTGTCGCTGATCAGTCGGGAGTCGGCGGAGGAGCTGGAGCTGGTGCCGGGCGCACCGGCCACGGCGGTCATCAAGTCGACCAATGTGATGATCGAGCGACGCTAGCCCCTCCTTGTCGGTCCTTACCGACCACGCCGACCATGCCGACCCGGACCTTCCCGCCGTGCACGACCTCACCCCCTGGCTTTCTGGACTGATTCGATGAGCCTCGCCGCACCCGCCCCCGCCGACCGCCGCCCGGTGCTCGCCGTCGCCCACCGCGGCGACCCGTACCGCCACCGCGAGAACACCCTGCCCTCGGTCGAGTCCGCGCTCGCCGCCGGGGCCGACGCCGTCGAGGTGGACGTCCAGCTGACCCGCGACAAGGTGCCGGTGCTGCTGCACGACCCCACCCTGGAGCGGCTGTGGGGCGACCCGCGCGCGATCGGCCGGGTCACCACCGAGCAACTGGACGAGCTGCGCCAGGGCGAACTGGCCGTCCCCACCCTCGCCGAGGCGATCAAGGCCGTGGCGGCCGCGAACGGCCCCCGGCTGCTCATCGACCTGGACGAGCCCGGACCGGCCGCCGCCACCTGGTCCGTCGTCACCGGGCTCGGCGCCGAGCGGGTGGTCGCCTTCTGCGGCCCCGCCACCGCCATGCTCGCCGTGCGCGAGCTCACCCCGGACGCCGAGATCGCGCTCACCTGGAAGCAGCCCCGGATGCCCGCGCCCGCCCTGCTGCGCGACCTGCGCCCGCGCTTCCTCAACCCGCCGTTCGGTCTGGTCACCCCCCGGTTCGTCGAGGCCGCGGCCGACGAGGGGCTCGCCGTCTCCACCTGGACGGCCGACCTGCGCCGCACCATGCGCCGACTGCGCGACACCGGGGCCGCCTCGATCACCACCAACCGGATCTCCGTACTGCGCTCGGTCGTGGACGGCCGCCGGTGACGGTGCTCGGCACCCGGGCGCTGGGCCGGGCACTGCTGGCCCGTCAGCACCTGCTCGCCCGCACCGACCGGACGCCCCTCGAGGTCATCCACCACCTCGGCGGGCTCCAGGCCCAGGCCGTCCCCCAGCCGCCGTACCTCGGGCTGCTCTCCCGGCTGGACGGCTTCACCCCGGAGCGGCTCACCGAGCTGCTCGAACGGCGGGCGGTGGTCCGGATCGCGCTCCAGCGCGGCACCATCCACCTGGTCACCGCCGAGGACTGCCTGACCCTGCGCCCGCTGCTCCAGCCCGTCCTCGACCAGGCGCTGCGCACCACCTACGGCGAACAGCTGGCCGGACTCGACCTGGCCGCGCTGGCCGCCGAGGCCCGCGCGCTGGTCGAGGAGGAGCCGCGCACCTTCCAGCGGCTCGGCGCGCTGCTGGCAGCCACCCGCCCGGACCGCGACCCGGCGGCGCTGGCCCAGGCCGCACGGTGCCTGCTGCCGCTGGTCCAGGTGCCACCGCGCGGGCTGTGGGGGCGCAGCGGCCCGGCCGCCCACACCACCGCCGAGGCCTGGCTCGGCCGCCCGCTCGACCCCGCGCCCTCGCCGGACGGCCTGGTGCTGCGCTACCTCGCCGCCTTCGGCCCGGCGAGCGCGGTGGACCTGACGAAGTGGTGCGGCCTCACCGGCCTCAGTCCGGTGCTGCGGCGGCTGACGCCGCAGCTGCCGACCTTCCGCGACGAGCAGGGCCGGCTGCTGTACGACCTGCCGCAGGCACCCCGCCCGGAACCGGACGCCCCGGCGCCGGTGCGGCTGCTCGCGCCGTTCGACAACCTGCTGCTCTCGCACGCCGACCGGAGCCGGGTGCTGCCGGAGGAGTACCGGGCGCGGGTGATGACCCGGAACGGCCTGGTGCTCGGCACCCTGCTGGTGGACGGGCTGGTCGCCGGAACCTGGCGGCTGACGGCCGACCAGGAGGTGGTCGTCCAGCCCTTCGCCCGCTTGACACGGACGGACCGCGCGGCGACGGAGGCGGAGGCCGAGCGGGTGCGGGCCTTCGCGGGCGCGGGCGCGGACGGGTCGGTACGGATCGAGCCGGCCGGCTAGCTGCCCATAACGGGCAGATCGTCAGATTCTCTGCTGAGATGGGTCGGTTCGGACTCAACGACGACCCTCGGCGGAGGTGGCCGTGTCCGTGGAGCGCCCGCCCGATGGGCGGCCCGACGACCGCAGGCCGTACCTGATGCTGCCGCCGGCCGTGCGGGGGGCGGCGGCCTGGTCGGCGGCGGTGATCCTGTTGATCACCGTCGGCTCGCTGGTGGTCTTCGCGCTGGTCGAGCTGCGGGCCGCGACGGTGCCGTTCGTCCTGGCGCTGCTGGGGACCTCGCTGCTCCACCCGGTGGTGCCCTGGCTGGTCCGGCGGGGCGTGGGCCGGAGCCTGGCGGCCGGGCTGACCTGCCTGGTGCTGGTGGTCGCGGTGATCGGGGTGATCGCCCTGCTGGTCAACTCCCTGGTGCACAGCGCTCCGCAGATCGCCGCCTCGCTGCCGGGCGCCGGGCAGCGGCTGGCCCGGTGGCTCGGGCCCTTCGGGGCGAAGATCCAGCACGCGCTGGAGAACGCCAAGGGCGAGACCAACGCGCTGGTCTCGACCCTCACCCACGGCGTGCTCTCGGGGCTCGGCCTGCTCACCCAGCTGATCACCGGCGCGGTGCTGGCGCTCGCCCTGGTCTTCTTCTTCCTGCGCGACGGCCACCGCACCGGCGAGGCCATCCGCTCCCACCTGCCCGGGCGCGGCGCCGACACCGTGGTCGCCTGCGCCGACCGGGCCTTCGACGCGATGGCCGGCTTCATGCGCGGCACCACCCTGATCGCCCTGATCGACGCGGGCTTCATCACCGTCGGCCTGCTCGCCCTCGGCGTTCCCGGCGCGCCGGGCCTGGGCGCGCTGGTCTTCATGGGGGCGTACATCCCGTTCGTCGGCGCCTTCCTGTCCGGCACGGTGGCGGTGCTGGTCGCGTTGGCCGACGGCGGCCTCGGGACGGCGCTGTGGGCGCTCGGGGTGGTGCTGACGGTCCAGCTGATCGAGGGCAACGTCCTCCAGCCCGTCATCCAGAGCCGCACGGTGGAGCTGCACCCGGCCACCATCATGGTCGCCGTGGTGGCCGGCTCCGGCATCGCGGGCATCATCGGCGCCCTGCTGGCGGTGCCGGTGTGCGCGGCGGGCGCGGGCGTGATCTCGGTGCTCCGGGGGCTGGCGGGCGGCCGGGAGTAAGGCGGTTGCCCTGGGACGGGCAGGTGTGCGAGCATCATTAATGCGACGAGAGTCGCGATAGTAGCTTCGGAGGGGTGCGGGTTGGAACTGTTCGAGGTGGCCGGCGCGGGGGACGGGCCGTACGGGGTTGCGGTGGGGCCGGACGGGGGCGTCTGGTTCACCCTGGTGCACGCCGGGGAGATCGGGCGGCTGGGTGCTGACGGGGTGGTGGAGCGGTTCGGGCTGGGGGCGCCGGAGTGCGGGCCGTCGGTGATCACCGTGGGGCCGGACGGTGCGCTGTGGTTCACCCGGATGCGGGACCACCGGATCGGGCGGATCACGGTGGACGGGGAGGTCTCGTCGTACGGGGTGCCGACCGCGAACGCCGGGCCGTACGGGATCGCCGCCGGGCCGGACGGAGCGCTGTGGTTCACCGAACTGAGCGCCGACCGGGTGGGGCGGATCACCGTGGACGGGGAGGTGACGGAGTACCCGCTGCCCCTGGGCGGGGCGTTCCCGTCGCTGATCACCGCCGGGGCGGACGGCGCACTGTGGTGCACGCTCAACCAGGCGGACGCGATCGCCCGGGTGAGCGTCCAGGGCGAGGTGACCGTCCACCGGCTGCCCACCGGGGGCACCGCGCCGGTCGGGATCACCGCCGGGGTGGACGGGGCGCTCTGGTACGTCGGGATCGGCGGCGGACTGGTCGGACGGATCACGGTCGACGGGCAGGTGACCGAGTACCCGCTGGCCGACCGCGCTTCCAAACCGCACGCGATCGCCACTGGCCCGGACGGCCGGCTGTGGTTCACCGAGTGGGGCGCCGGCCGGATCGGCGTCCTCACCCCGGACGGCCGGCTGGACGGCCACCCGGTCCCCGGCCCCGGCGCCGAACCGCACGGCATCGCCGTCGGCCCAGGCGGGGCGGTGTACGCGGCACTGGAGCGCGGGCAGATCGCCCGGCTGGCGGGCTGAACCGCGGGGCCCGCCTGAGTTGACGGTACGTCAACTCTCCCGGCCGTAACGGCCGGTGGGCCGACCGGGTCGGGAGGTCCCGGGTGGGGACCCGGGAAGTCGGGCCCAGCGGCCCCGGGCGGGCGGGTCCAAGGGCCCTGGGGCGTGCGGGGTGTGCGTTCGGATCATGGATCGCATCCATTCGCACGACGTTCCTAAGGAGTGCGTCCTTGAGCGCCACCCAGGCACAGGGCGACCCCACCCCGCCGCCAACGGCCTTGCCGCCCAGCCCGGTTCGGGCCGGGCGGCGGCCGGGCTCGGCCCTGGTCGGACTGCTGACCACCACCGACCACAAGACGATCGGCACCATGTACCTGGTGTCCTCGTTCGCGTTCTTCCTGATCGGCGGCATCCTCGCCCTGGTCATGCGTGCCGAACTCGCCCGGCCCGGAACGCAGATCCTCTCCAACGAGCAGTTCAACCAGGCCTTCACCATGCACGGTTCGGTGATGCTGCTGCTCTTCGCGATGCCGCTGTTCACCGGCTTCGCGAACTGGATCATGCCACTGCAGATCGGCGCGCCCGACGTGGCGTTCCCGCGCCTGAACATGCTGTCCTACTGGCTGTTCATGTTCGGCTCGCTGATCGCCGCCGCCGGCTTCCTCACCCCGCAGGGCGCCGCCGACTTCGGCTGGTTCGCCTACGCGCCGCTGTCCGACGCCGTCCACTCGCCGGGCGTCGGCTCCGACATGTGGATCATGGGTGTCACGCTGTCCGGCTTCGGCAGCATCTTCGGCGCGGTCAACTTCATCACCACCATCATCTGCATGCGCGCCCCCGGACTGACCATGTTCCGGATGTCCATATTCTGCTGGAACGTGCTGCTCACCTCGGTGCTGGTGCTGCTGGTCTTCCCGGTGCTGGCCGCCGCGCTGCTCGCGCTCGAGTGCGACCGCAAGTTCGGCTCGCACGTCTTCGACCCGGCCAACGGCGGGGCGATGCTCTGGCAGCACCTGTTCTGGTTCTTCGGGCATCCCGAGGTGTACATCCTGGCGCTGCCGTTCTTCGGCATCGTCTCGGAGGTCATCCCGGTGTTCAGCCGCAAGCCGATGTTCGGCTACGCCGGACTGATCGCCGCCACGGTGGCCATCGCCGGGCTGTCGGTGACGGTGTGGGCACACCACATGTACGTCACCGGGCAGGTGCTGCTGCCGTTCTTCTCCTTCATGACCTTCCTGATCGCCGTGCCGACCGGCGTCAAGTTCTTCAACTGGGTCGGCACCATGTGGAGGGGCTCGCTGAGCTTCGAGACGCCGATGCTCTGGACGGTCGGCTTCCTGGTCACCTTCCTGTTCGGCGGTCTGACGGGCGTGCTGCTCGCCGCGCCGCCGCTCGACTTCCACGTCTCCGACTCGTACTTCGTCGTCGCCCACTTCCACTACACGCTGTTCGGCACGGTGGTGTACGCGATGTTCGCCGGCTTCCACTTCTGGTGGCCCAAGATGACCGGCAAGAAGCTCGACGAGCGGCTCGGCCGGATCACCTTCTGGACGCTCACCGTCGGCTTCCACACGACCTTCCTGGTGCAGCACTGGCTCGGCGCCGAGGGCATGCCCCGCCGGTACGCCGACTACCTCGCCTCGGACGGGTTCACCACCCTGAACACCGTGTCGACCATCGGGTCCTTCCTGCTCGGCCTGTCGATCCTGCCGTTCCTCTACAACGTCTGGAAGACCGCCAAGTACGGCGAGCGCGTCACCGGGGACGACCCGTGGGGCTGGGGCCGCTCGCTGGAGTGGGCCACCTCCTGCCCGCCGCCGCGGCACAACTTCGTCAAGCTGCCGCGGATCCGCTCCGAATCCCCGGCTTTCGACCTCCACCACCCGGACATCGCGGCCCGGGACGTGCTGGAGCACACCGGGAAGCCGGCCAAGCACCTGGGCGAGGTCGAGCCGGTGAAGTACGACCGGCCGCTGACCCGGGCCGAGCGGGCGCAGGCGTCGTCCTCGTCCTCGTCCTTGTCCTCGTCCTCCGCCACGGACGGCTGAGCCCCGGCTCCCCCTGAACGCCGTTCCCGCCCGCGCCGCTGCCCCCGAGCGGGCGGGAACGGCCCCACATTTCGTGATCCGCGCGACACCGGAAGGCCGCCCATGACCCACACCGTCCTCGCCATCAGCACCGCCGCCCTCACCGCGAGCGGCTACGTCTGGTACCTGCCCGCCATCGCCGACCTCCAGGCCGGCGCCGACCGGCCGCGCTCCATCCGCACCGCGGCGGCGGCCTGCGTGCTCTGGTGGGCGGCGCTCGCGCTGGCGGGCGGGCTGCTGCTCGCCCTGTCCGACTGGCGGCCGGCCGCACAGGTGGCGCTCGCCGGGCTGGTCGGCGGCGCGGCCCTGCGGGTGCGGGCCCGGTGGGACCGGCGCGGTGAGCAGCGGGAGAGCGCGGCGCGCTGGGCCGCCCTGGACGTCGGCCCGGCCCGGAGGACGGGCCGCCCGACGGCGGTGACGCTGGCGGGGTGGCTGGTCGTGGGCGCGGCGGTGGCCTCGCTCGGGGCGGTCGCGATCCTGTTTTCGGGCGGGGGCGGCGTCGTGCCGAGGGCGGCGCTTGCGGCGGTCAGCGGCGCGGGGGTAGCGCTCGCGTTCCTGCTGATGGGGCTGGGAAACGTACGGCGGCAGGGACGCTGAGCGCGTGCCCGTCCCGACGGCGGCACCGGGAAAGCCCACTCAATGGGGTCGTTGGGCCCTGGGTCCGTGCTGCCGCGCGGGGGATGATGCGGTGGGCCCCGCCGGGAGCGTGCGGGGATGACGAGGGCGGAGCCGTGTGATGGCGACCAAGCCGGAGGGCGCCGGGGGTACGGCGCCGGTCCGGGTGTTCCTGCTGGACGACCACGAGGTGGTGCGCCGCGGGGTGCACGACCTGCTGGACGGCGAGCCGGACCTGGTGGTGGTCGGGGAGGCCGCGACGGCGGAGCAGGCGCTGGTGCGGGTGCCGGCGCTGCGGCCCGACGTGGCGGTGCTGGACGTTCGGCTGGGCGACGGGGACGGGGTGTCGGTCTGCCGGGAGCTGCGGTCGCGGATGCCGGACCTGGCCTGTCTGATGCTGACCTCCTTCGACGACGAGGAGGCGCTGCTGGACGCCGTGATGGCGGGCGCCGCCGGGTACGTGCTGAAGCAGATCAGCGGCACCGACCTGGTCGCCGCGGTCCGGACCGTCGCCTCCGGCCGTTCGATGCTCGACCCCGGCGCGGCCACCCGGCTGCTGAACCGCCTGCGCAGCGACGCCGTGCCCGCGCAGCCGGCGACCACCGGACCGGCGCTGACGGCGCGCGAGCAGGAGGTGCTGGCGCTGATCGGAGAGGGCCTGACCAACCGGCAGATCGGCGAGCGGCTCTACCTCGCCGAGAAGACGGTGAAGAACCACGTCTCCCGGCTGCTCGCCAAGCTCGGCGTGGAGCGCCGGGTGCAGGCGGCACTGATCGCCACCGAGCTGCGGCAGTCCGCCGCCGCCCAGCCTCCCCACTGCGCGCCGGCCGGCGCTGAGGCCCGGGGCGGAGGGTCGGGGCCAGACTCCTCCCGGACGGCGCCGGGAGCCGGCTCACGACTCGAGCGGCGCCTCCCACACCAGGCGGGTTCCGCCGTCCTCGCCGTCCGCCGGGCCGAGGGTGAGGGTGCCGCCGACCCGGTCGGCGCGCTCGGCGAGGTTGCGCAGTCCGCTGCGCCGGCCGCCCTCGGGGATTCCCACCCCGTCGTCCGCGACGGTGAGCACCACCCGCCCCGCCAGGGCGCGCAGGGTCACCTCGACCCGGGTGGCGCGGGCGTGCCGGGCGGCGTTGCTGAGGGCCTCGGCCAGCACGGCGACCACGTGCTCGGCGAGTTCCTGCGGGACGTCGGTGTCCAGCAGGCCCTCCATGCTCAGCCGGGGTGCGAGGCCGAGCGGGCCCTGGGCCTCGGTGACGACCCGGGTGGCGCGGGCGCGCAGGCCGTGGTCGGGTTCGCTGTGGGCGCGCAGACCGAAGATGGTCGAGCGGATGATCTTGATGGTCTCGTCCAGGTCCGCCACCGCGCGGGCGACCCGGTCGGCGGCGGCCGGGCTGTCGATCAGCCGGCCCGCGCTCTGCAGGGTCATCCCGGTGGCGAAGAGGCGCTGGATGGCCAGGTCGTGCAGGTCCCGGGCGATCCGGTCGCGGTCCTCCAGCAGGTTCAACTGTTCGGCGTCGCGCCGCCGTTCGGCCAGTTCCAGGGCGAGCGCCGCCTGGTCGGCGAAGCCCAGCAGCGGGCCGGTCTCCTCCGGTCCGAAGGGCGGCTGCCCCGGCGCCCGGGCCAGCAGCAGCACGCCGCGCCCGTACCCGGCGCCGGTGCCCAGTGGCACCGCGACGGCCGGGCCCAGCCCGTCGAAGCGGCCCGCCGGACCGGCCGCGAAGCGGGCGTCGCCGGCCAGTTCGTCGCTGGTCACCGGCGAACCGGAGGCGTACGCAGCGCCGGAGAGGGTGCCGTCCACCGGCACCGTCACTCCCAGCCGGGCCGAGGGGTCGGCACCGAGCGCGACCTCCACCGCCAGCTCCTCGGCCCGCTCCTCCGGGCCGGCCAGCGCCACCGAGACGTCCGCCAGCTCGGCGCCGGCGATCTCCCGGGCCCGGCGGGCGATCAGCTCGACCACCTCCAGACGCGGCGCGCCGGACAGCAGACTGCGGGTGATCTCGGTGCTCGCCCGCAGCCAGCGCTGGCGCAGCTGCGCCTCCTCGTACAGCCGGGCGTTGTCGATCGCCACCCCGGCCGCGACCGCCAGGGTGGCGATCACCGCCTCGTCGTCCTCGTCGAAGTCCAGTCCGCCGCGCTTGTCGGTCAGGTAGAGGTTGCCGAACACCTCGCCGTGCACCCGCACCGGCACCCCGAGGAAGGTGTGCATCGGCGGGTGGTTGGGCGGGAAGCCGACCGAGGCGGGGTGCTCGGAGAGCACCGGGCAGCGCAGCGGCTGCGGGTGTCGGATCAGCTCGCCGAGGATGCCCCGGCCGGAGGGCGGCGCGCCGATCCCGGCCCTCTCCTCCTCGGACAGACCGACCGTCAGGAACTGTGACAGGGCGTGCCCGTCCGGGCTGATCACGCCCAGCGCGCCGTAGCGGGCGTCGACCAGGTCGACGGCGGCCTCCACGATCCGGTGCAGCGCCTGGGCGAGATCCAGCTCGCGGCCGACCGCGAGCACCGCCTCCAGCAGGTTGTGCACCCGGTTCTGTGTCCCGCGCGCCGCGTCGATCCGCCACTGGAGCTCTTCCAGCAGCTCGTCCAGGCGCAGCCGGGGCATCCGCGCGCCGCCGCCCGCCGCGCTGCCGTCCACTCCGCCCACCGCAGTCCTCCTCGTCCTCGCCCCGACCGCTGTCGACCCGACCGTCGGCCGGGGCGGCTTCGGTGGTGTCCGACCAGCGGGAATGCCGTGTCCACACGGTAGTGCCCGGGTGTCGGCCGGGTGGAGGCCGGGGTCGTCCGTAAGGTTCGGGCGGGTCT
The DNA here is from genome assembly GCF_053596495.1 of Kitasatospora sp. NPDC001683. Taxonomy (NCBI): domain Bacteria; kingdom Bacillati; phylum Actinomycetota; class Actinomycetes; order Kitasatosporales; family Streptomycetaceae; genus Kitasatospora; species Kitasatospora sp. NPDC001683. The sequence goes on along the minus strand of NZ_JBSFGK010000040.1, from coordinate 35,440 downwards.
TCCGTCCCGTGGGCTGGGGTGCCAAGTGTTGTCAATTTCATCAGCATTCCTCAATAATTCGAGCATTTCGCCCGGCAGTCGGGGGCGGCCGGTACGGTCGCCCGGTGATCGTGACGCAGGCGTACCGTTTCGCGCTCGACCCGACTGCGCGTCAGGTCGGGGTGTTGCTGCGTCATGCCGGTGCGGCCCGGGTGGCCTACAACTGGGGCCTGGCGCAGGTGAAGGCGAACCTGTCCCAGCGGGAGGCGGAGAGGTCCTACGGTATCGCCGACGGCGACCTGACACCGTCGCTGTCGTGGTCGATGCACTCGCTCCGCAAGGCGTGGAACACCGCCAAGGCGGATGTCGCGCCGTGGTGGGCGGAGTGTTCGAAGGAGGTTTACGCCACCGGTCTTGACCGCCTCGCGACCGGACTCAGGAACTGGCAGGACTCCAGGCAGACCTCCGATGACACCCGGCCACCCGCCCTGCTCAGCGCGGGCGCCCGCCCGGCGGCAGGACCCTGGCGATCAGCCGCAGCGGCGGACTGTGCCGGAAGGTGAGGGTGAAGCCCACCCACCGGCCGGGCCGCAGTGGCGGCGGGGCGGCGATCATCAGGTCGGCGTCCTCGGGGGACATCGCCAGTTCGCCCCGGGCGGGGACGGGCAGGGCGGAGACCGGCTCCCAGCGGCCCGCCGCGCCCTGGTGGACGTGGCGCTTCAGAGTGATCGGTCCGCCGAATTCCCAGCCGGCGCCGGTCAGTTCGTCGGGGACGTCGCCCGGGTTGCGGATCGTGAAGAAGGCCGCGGTGGCCGCGGCGGCGCCTTCCGCCGGCAGCAGCATCCAGCCCGCGTCGGCCTCCACCGGGCGGGGGCCGCCGGCTCCGCCGACGGCCGTCCAGCCGGTGAGCAGGACCAGTGCGAGTGCCGCCGCGCCCACCGGCGGGCCCGCCACCCTGAACCGCTCCAGCGCCGGGACCCTGAACCGCCCCGCCGCCTTGGAGCGCCCCGGCCCCCTCACCGCCGGCCCCCCTTCCGCTGCTGCCCGCGCCCCGGCTCCCAGGTGCGCAGCCGCAGGCTGTTGCCCACCACCAGCAGGGAGCTGAGCGACATCGCGACCGCCGCCAGCATCGGGTTCAGCAGCCCGACGGCGGCCAGCGGGATCAGCACGAGGTTGTAGCCGAAGGCCCAGAGCAGGTTGGCCCGGATGGTGGCGAGGGTCTGCCGGGCGAGCCGTACCGCGTCCACCACGGCCTCGATCTCGCCGCGCACCAGGGTCAGTCCGGCCGCGCCGATCGCGGCGTCGCTGCCGGAGGCGAGCGCCACTCCGAGGTCGGCCGAGGCCAGCGCGACCGCGTCGTTGACGCCGTCGCCGACCACCGCCACCGTCCGTCCGGCGGCGCGCAGTTCGGCCACCACCTCGGCCTTGCGCTCGGGCGAGGCGGAGGCGTGCACCCGCTCGATGCCCAGCTCGGTGGCGACGGCCCGCGCCGCTCCCGGGCCGTCGCCGGTCAGCAGGACGGTCTCCAGGCCCATGCCGCGCAGCCGGTGGAGGGCCCGCCAGCTGCCCGAGCGCAGCGTGTCGCCGACCGCGAGCACGGCCGCGCCGTGCCCGTCCAGCTCCACCAGTACGGCGGTGCGGCCCGCCTCGCCGGCGGCAGTGACGGCCCCGGCGAGCGCCGACGGCAAGGAGCCGTCCGGCCGGACGGCCCGGATCGACCGGCCCTCGACGGTGCCGGACACCCCGAGGCCGGTCGTGGCCGCGAAGCCGTCCACCGGCGGCAGGGCGCCGCAGCGCTCCCGGGCGGCCGCCGCGACGGCCCGTCCGATCGGATGCTCCGAGCGGTGCTCGACCGCGCCCGCCAGCCGCAGCACCTCCTCCTCGGTGAAGCCGTCGGCGACCGTCACCGCGGCCAGCTCCATCCGGCCGGTGGTCAGGGTGCCGGTCTTGTCCACCACCACGGTGTCCACCCGGCGCAGGCTCTCCAGCACCTCCGGGCCGCGCACCAGCACGCCCAGCTCGGCACCGCGGCCGGTCGCGGCGAGCAGCGCGGTCGGGGTGGCCAGGCCCAGTGCGCACGGGCAGGCCACCACCAGCACGGCGACCGCCGCCGTCACCGCCGCCTGCGGGGTCGCGCCCGCGCCCAGCCAGAAGCCCAGCACGCACACCGCCACCGTCAGCACACAGGGCACGAACACCCCGGCCACCGCGTCCGCCAGCCGCTGCGCCCGGGCCTTGCCGGCCTGGGCGTCGGCCACCAGCGCGGTGATCCGGGCCAGTTGGGTGTCGGCGCCGACGGCCGTCGCCCGTACCACCAGCGCCCCGCCGACGTTCACCGTCGCCCCAGCCACCCGGTCCCCGGGGCCGACCTCGACGGGCACGCTCTCCCCGGTCAGCAGGCTCAGGTCGAGCGCCGAACCCCCTTCGACCACCACCCCGTCGGTGGCCACCCGCTCGCCCGGCCGTACCACGAACTCCTGCCCGGGCAGCAGGAGTTCGATCGGTACCAGGCGCTCCTCGCCGTCCTCCGCCCGGACGCACACCTGCTTGGCGCCCAGCTCGGCGAGCGCCCGCAGCGCGGACCCGCTGCGCCGCCGGACCCGCCCCTCCAGCAGCCGCCCGGCCAGCACGAACAGCGGCACGCCGACCGCCGCCTCCAGGTACACGTGTGCCGCGCCGCCGCCGTCGGCGGTCAGCGAGAACGGCATCCGCATGCCCAACCGCCCGGCCCCGCCGAGCAACAGCGCGTACGTCGACCAGCCGAAGGAGGCGACGACGCCCAGGCTGACAAGGGTGTCCATGGTCGCCGTGGCGTGCCGCAGCCCCTGGAAGGCCCGCCGGTGGAAGCCCGCCGAACCCCAGGTCACCACCGGGACGGCCAGCGCGAAGCAGACCCACTGCCAGGCGGTGAACTGCAGCGCGGGCACCATCGACAGGACCAGCACCGGGACGGCCAGCAGGGCGGTGACCAGCAGTCGCCACCGCTCGTCCGGCTCCTCCTCCGGCAACCCGACGGGCACCCCGGCCGACGCCAACTCGGCCGTGTAGCCGGCCCGTTCGACCGCCGCGATCAGCTCGTCCACGGACACCCCGGCCGGGTGCAGCACCCGGGCCCGCCCGGTCGCCAGGTTCACCCCGGCCGTCACCCCGGCGATCCGGCCCAGCCGCTTCTCGACCCGGCCCACGCACGCGGCGCAGGTCATCCCGCCGACCGCCAGATCGGTGGACACCAGGGCCCCGGCATCGGCCCCCGCGACCGGGCTCACCGCATCCCGCCCATGTCGTGCCCACCCGCCCCCGGCGACGCCCCGCCGCTCCGGCTCGGCACCAGCCCCGGCGCCACCGGTCCCGCCTGCCGCCCCACCGCGTACGCCACCACGAACACCACCACCAACAGCAGGGCGAACCCCGCCAACACACTCAACGGCCGGACACCCGGCGATTTCGCACTCACCCCCCACCAGTCGGACACCCGGAGCGGTTGGTTCCCGCGCGTTCCGGAAAGGGTCCGGGCATCACCCGCTGTCCGGGCGGGACGGGTTCCACAGCCGGTCGGCCTCGCCGCGGGCGAGATGGTCCTCGTAGATCCGCACCTTCTCCCGCATCACGTCCAGGGTCTCCTGCAACTCCCGGATCCGCGCCGCCACGTGGTCCTGGTGCCGGCGCAGCAGTTCGAGCCGCTCGTGTTCGTTGCCCGTGCCCTGGCGGGCCAGCTCGACGTACTGCCGGATCGCCGCCAGGGGCATGCCGGAGGAACGCAGCTTGGTGCAGATCGCCAGCCACTCCAGGTCCTCCTCGTGATAGACCCGGCGGCCGTTGGACAGCCGGCGCACCGGGTTGGCGAACAGGCCCTCCCGCTCGTAGAAGCGCAACGCGTGCACGCTCAGCCCACTGCGCTGGGCCACCTCACCGATGCTCAGGTCCATGAGCGCCCCCTCCACCCCACGGTTGTTGATCTAGACCCGACTCTAGGACCTAGCGTCGACCCATCGGAACATCCGAACATCCGAACAGGAGAGAACGTGAGCGTTTGGTTCGTCACCGGGGCATCGCGGGGGCTGGGTGCGGAGATCACCCGTGAAGCGCTGGAGCGAGGACACCGGGTGATCGCCACGGCGCGGGACGTGTCGGCCGTGCTCGAGGCGTACCCGCACCAGCCGGACGGGCTGCTGGCAGTGAAAGCGGACGTGACCGAACCGCAGCAGCTGACGGCCGCCGTGGCGGCCGGCCTGGCCAGGTTCGGCCGGATCGACGTCGTGGCCAACAACGCCGGGTACGGCCTGGTCGGCGCCATCGAGGAGACCCCGGACGAGGCAGCTCGAGCCCTGTTCGACGTCAACGTGTTCGGCGTGCTCAACACCCTGCGGGCGACCCTGCCGACCCTGCGCGCCCAGCGCTCCGGGCACGTCCTGAACATCGGCTCCGTGGGCGGCTTCGCCACCGCACCGGCGGTCGGCCTGTACGGCGCGTCGAAGTTCGCCCTCGAAGGCATCACCGAGGCACTGCACGGCGAACTGGCCCCGCTCGGAGTCCGGGTCACGATCATCGAGCCGGGCGGCTTCCGCACGGACTTCCTGAGCGGCTCCAGTCTCCGCACCGAGCCGGCCACCATCGCCGACTACACCGCGGGTGCGGGACCGGTTCGCGAGGGACTGGCCCAGCACGACGGCCGCCAGCCGGGCGACCCGGCGAAGGCCGCCAGGGCCATCGTCGACATCACCGAGGCCGCCGAGCCTCCGCTGCGCCTGCAACTGGGCGCGGACGCCGTCGAGCGCGTCGAGGCGAAGCTGGAGCTGGTGCGGCGCGAACTCGACCAGTGGCGCCACGTGGCACTCTCCACCGCCATTTGACGCCTCGACAGATCGTCGTACGATCGCTTCGTGTGCCGAAGATCGGCACGGATGCATGAACACCACATGGGGGGACGATGATGAAGCGGACCAAGACGCATGCGCTCGCCGCGGCGGCCGGGGTGCTGGGGGCGTCGCTGGCGCTGGTCGGGACGGCGTCGGCGCAGCCGGCCGACACCCGGGGATCGGGCCCGGACGCGCCGATGGGGCAGCCGGGGACAGGCCAGATCCTGCCGCCGACCCCGGACGAGGACACCTTGTTCTCGATTCCGGACTGGATCGGGAACGGCGGCGCGGTGACGGGTGGGGTGCGCGAGGGTCTGCCGATCACCGTCACGGTCGGTTGCCGGGGTGGCGGTTCGGTGCAGGTGCACGTCGGCGGCCAGCGTCCGGCCGACTTCGCGGTGCAGTGCCCGGTGGACGCCGTCGGCGTCGGCTCGGTGGAGATCCCGGCCCGCGAGGGCTGGGGCTTCGAGTTCGCGGTGCACACCTCGGACCCGTCGATCCACTGGGGAATGAACGCCCTCCAGATCCGCTGACCCGCGGCCCGGTCAGCGCCGGACGCTCCGCGGGCCGGTCACCAAGGCGCCCAACTCGCCCACACGGCCGCGCAGTTCGCGGTCGGCGGTGACCACCAGGCAGGCCCGCGCCGGATGTTCGGCGCGGGCCTCGCGGACCAGCTCCACGATCCGGTCGTCGCCACTGCCGCCCGCCGACACCACCCGGACCTCGGGCAGGCCGGTGACGCCCCGGGCCGCGCCCTCGACCACCAGCACCACCTCCAGCGGTCCGGGGTGCTCCGGCACGCCCCGCTCGGCGACGGCGACCAGGGAGTCCCGCAAGCGTTCGGCGGCGCCGCGCCGGTCGCGCCACCACCCGTCCGGCACCGAGCCGACCACGTTCGCGCCGTCCACCACCAGCAGGGGCGGCGGCGCGGCCTCGTTCTGTTCCATGGCCGCCAAGCCTGCCACGGCGGACGGCGGGCGCGGGCATCAGTGGGCCAGGACGTCGGCCTTGATGTTGCCGAAGGTGTCCGGGCGGTTCCCGATGCCCTCGGTGAAGGCCGCCAGGATGCGGTTCTTGAAGTCGGGCCGAGGGGGCGCGGCGACGACGGCGGCCCGCTGCGCGTCGGTGACCGCGTCGTACCCGATGCCCAGGACGTCCGGTTCCACACCCCGGGTCATCAGGGCGATCTCCGGCGCCATGTGCAGCGGGATCTCCGGGGTGGTGTGCAGGGCGATGGCGGTCCAGACCCGTTGGGCGGGCTCCTCGGCGATGCCGTGCGCGGCGAGGAAGCGGCGGGCCTCGTCGGCGCCGTCGATCTCGAACCGCCGGTCGGTACGGGCGAAGCGCTCGGCGAGCCCGCAACCGTGGGGCGGTCAGTCCGCCAGGGTGATCCGGATGCCGAGGGTGCCGCGCTCGCCGCGGCGCAGTCGGCTGCCGAGCAGGGTGAGCACGCCGAGCAGCCCGTACTTCTGCCGCAGCAGGGTGCGGTAGGCGGCGGTGCGCTCGGGGCCGAGGATCTCGGCGGTGCCGGGGTACTGCTCGCCGGTCGGGCGGCCCTTGACGTCGCAGGGGCCGACCAGGACGTCGGCGCGGTTGCGGATCCGCTTGACCTTCCAGGAGTCCGCGACGGTCCAGATGCCGAGTGCCTCCCCGTCGCGCACCACCCACACCGGGGTCGGCACCGGGGTGCCGTCCTTCTTGTAGGTGGTGACGAGCAGGTAGCTGCCGGCGGAGAGGCTGACGATCCGGGCGAGCCGGTCCGAGGCGGCGGGGTCGGGCGTGGTCATGCCCGGATTCTAGGGCCCGACCCCGGACTCGCGCAGGTCAGTCGTCCCGGCTGGGGCGGCGGCCGTGCAGCAGGGAGCGGGCGCGCCGGGCCAGTCGGCGGTGGCTGCGGCCGCCGACGCCGGTGGAGCCGATGCTGGTGCGCCCGGCGCCGCCGGGGCCGCCGACCAGGGTCGGCGCCATCAGCGCGGTGCGCGCGGTGCGGCGGCGGGCGGCGGTGCGGGCGGTGAGCCAGACGGCGAGCACGGTGGCGAGGGCGGCGCCGGACCACAGGGCGGGCGCCACCCCGGAGGCGCCGTGTATGACCGGCGGCCGGGACCAGGGCGGCAGCCCGGCGTCGCCCTCGCCGGTGGGCTCCGGGGAACCGGCGGACGGAGAGCCGCCCGAGTCACCCGCGGTGGGCTTCGGGGCGAGCTCGTCGACCAGCTGCCCGACCGGCTGGACCTTGCCCGCGGCAGCGAAGCCCCAGTCGAGCAGGCTGGCGGCCTCGTCGTACACCTTGCCCTGGGCCGCGGGGTGCATCACCGTCACCAGCAGGGTGCGGCCGTTCCGTTCAGCCGCGCCGGTGAAGGTGGCGCCCGCGTTGGTGGTGTAGCCGTTCTTGACGCCGATCAGGCCCGGGTACTTGCCGAGCAGCCGGTCGGTGTTGGCGATGTCGTAGGTGGTGCGTTGGCCGGTGGTCTTGTCCAGGCCGCCGGGGAAGGGCGCGGTGCGGGTGGAGCAGTAGGAGCGGAAGTCGGCGTTGCGCAGCCCGGCGCGGGCGAACAGGGTGAGGTCGTAGGCGGAGGTGACCTGGCCGTCCATGTCGTAGCCGTCGGGGGAGATCACCTTGGTGTCCCGGGCCTGCAGCGACTGGGCGCGGGCCTGCATCTCGTCGACGGTCTGCTGGACGCCGCCGTTCATGTGCGCCAGGACGTGCACGGCGTCGTTGCCGGAGCTGAGGAAGACGCCGCGCCAGAGGTCCTCGACCCGGTACGGCAGGTTCTCCTTGACGCCGACCAGGCTGCTGCCGACGCCGAGGTTGGCGAGGTCGTCCGCGGTGACCTGGTGTTCCAGGGAGCGGTCGAACTTGGGCAGCACGGTGTCCGCGAACAGCATCTTGAGGGTGCTGGCCGGCGGGAGCGGCTGGTGGGCGTTGCGGGCGGCGAGCACCTCGCCGGTGCCGGCGTCGGCGACCAGCCAGGAGCGGCCGGTCAGTTCGGAGGGCAGTTTGGGCGCCCCGGCCAGCGGCTCGACCTGGACGTCCGGACGGCCGAGGCGCTCGCCGCCCACGGTGGAGGAGGCGGTGTCCTGGGCGAGGGCCGCCGGGGCACCGGCGGCGAGCACCAGGGCGGCGGCGGAGGCGGCCGCGATCCTGGCGACGGACGGTGTCTTCTGCTGCACACGCTTTGACTGCACACCGCGAACGTACCGGCGCCGCCGCCGGGCCGCCGTGCCTGCTGCTCCGTCCGGACGGAGTGCGGAGCGCGACTTCGGTCGGTGCCGTGCGACTTTGGTCAGGGCCGGTCGCGCCGAAAGTCGGTTGGGCGGGCGGCGCCGGATTCCTAGGCTCGGGGCATGAAGAACCTGCTCGGCTACCTCGGTTTCGTGCTCATCCTGGGCGGCGGCACCGGCCTGCTGTCCGACCGGCTCGGGGGTTTCCGGCTGTTCGGCTTCGTCCGCTTCCTGGTGCCGGACGGCCACGAGACCGCCGGGTACGCCGTGCTGCTGGTGCTCGGCGTCCTGCTCGCGATCCCGGCCGCCCGCCGGGGCTGACCGGGCGCTTCGGGGTCAGCGACCGGCCCCCGACGCCACCCCGTCGAGCAGCACGGCCAGTCCGGTGCGGAAGGCCTCCCGGGCGCTGTCCTCGGGCGGGCCGCCGACGGCGCTCTGCAGGGCGGTCAGCAGCGGGAAGCGCTGCGGGAAGTCCGGTGCCAGCTCGGCGAGTCGGGCCGAGCGGGCGTTCCACCAGTCCTCGTCGGCGACGCCGGTGGCGGCCGCCGCGCCGCGCGTCTCCGCGGCGGTGGCGGCCGTGCCGCGGACGAACTGCCAGAGCGCGGCGACCGCCCCGCGCAGCCGTTCCGGGGCCAGGGTGGCTGGCTGAAGGGCGGTCAACAGTCCTTCCATCGCGGAGAGTTCGGCCGGGCCGAGGACAGGGCGGGCCTGCGAGACCTGGAGCACCCAGGGGTGGCGCAGGTAGCAGGCGTACAGCTCCTCGGCCCAGGCGGTGACGGCGGCCCGCCAGTCGTCCAACGGCGGTGGCTGGCCGGGGAGTTCAGCGAGGACGCGGTCGTGCATCAGGTCGAGCAGCTCGGCCTTGCCGGGCACGTAGGTGTAGAGCGCCATCGCGGTGCGGCCGAGCCGTTCGCCCACGGCGCGCATCGACAGGGCGGCCATCCCTTCGGCGTCGGCCACCGCGATTCCGGCGGACACGATCGCGTCCACACTCAGGCCCGGTTTCGGACCGGTGCGCCCGGTGCGCGCTTCCCCGGGGCGACCCCAGAGCAGGGCGAGTGAGCGATCGGGGTCTCCCTGCCCGGCGTAGACGGTCATCCAGAATCTCCTTATGGCGTAAAGTATCCGTTCCGATGATAACTCTTTATGCCGTAAGGTTATCAGCATTCCGTACCGAAGGGGTTTCGCGATGACACTGCCCGTCACCTTCGTCGAGGTCATGGCGGTCGACCGGATCACGCCGCGCACCGCCCGGGTCACCTTCGAGGCCGAGGACCTGGCCGACACCGTGGGCGCGACGCCCGATCAGCAGCTCAAGCTCTGCTTCCCGCGCCCCGGGCAGCGCGGGCCCGCGCTGCCCGCGCAGCAGGACGACCCGATGGGCTGGCACCAGGCCTACCTGGCCGTCCCCGAGGCCGAACGCCCACTGCTGCGCAGCTTCACCCTGCGCCGCCGGCACCCCGGCACCCGCCGGATCGAGGTCGACTTCGTGCTGCACGGCGACACCGGCCCGGCCGCCGCCTGGGCGCTGCGGGCCGCGCCGGGGGACCGGCTCGGCCTGGTCGGCCCGTCCGCGCTGTACGCGCCGCCGGTCCCGTTCGCCGAGGCCGCGGCGGCGGCCGACCGGGTGCTGCTGGCCGGGGACGAGAGCGCGCTGCCGGCCCTCGCGACGCTGGTGGAGGCGCTGCCCGAGGGGGTGCGGGCGCACGCCTGGATCGAGGTCGCGGACCGGGCGGAACGTCAGGAGCTGTGCAGTCGCGCCGAGCTGGAGGTGCGGTGGCTGTACCGCGACGGCGCGGCCCCGGGCGCCCTGCTGGCCGGGGCGTTCCGCGACGGCGTGCTGCCGGGCGGTCGACCCTTCGTCTGGCTGGCCGGGGAGGCGGGGGCGGTGCGGGCGGTGCGGCGGTGCCTGGTCGAGCAGCACGGGGTGGCGAAGTCGGACATCGACTTCACGGGGTACTGGCGCCACCGGCTGACCCAGGACGACGCGCCGACGGACGAGGACCTGGCGGACGCCCGGGAGCGGCTGGCGGCCTTCTCCTGACGGTGGGAAAGCGCCGGGCGGCCGGGGCGTGGACGAACTCCCCGGCCGCCCGGGCCGGTCCGCCGCACTGTGGTGTTTCGATCGCGGTCGAGGGGGAAGGAAGGGTCGCAGTGTCGACAAGTAGGCAGCCGGTGGCGGTGTTCCGCCGGTGGCCAGAGTTCGCCACTGACGCTTTTTGCTGGCGGATCAGTCAGTTCTCACCGTTCTCTGACCCGTCCTGATCGGCTCTGAATCGGTGAAAATGGGGCGGACGCGGCCGGATTTATACTGTGTATTTTACTTTCTGATGGTCATTTTTACTTCCCGATGGGGATTTCCCCCTCTTGTCGCGGTCGTGGCGGATGCGCTGGAATGCGTCCGCTGTCGGGACGCGCGGTCCGGAGCAACCACGCGTCCGACCAGGATCCGGGTACGCTCAGCCGTGCAACCTGACGTCTCATCAGACGAAAGGATGTCCATTGATCGGCTGGCGCAAGACCCAGCTAGCAGCCGCCGTCACCGTCACCGCCGCGTCCATGGTCCTCAGCCTCGGGACCATCGCGAGCGCAGCTCCGGCCCAGGATCCGCAGAACGCCCAGGCGGCGTCCTCGGACGGGGCGCCGGCACCGGTGATCGTGATCCTGAAGGACCAGATAGCGGACGCCCCGGCCGACCACGGCCACCTGGGCGCCCGCCAGCAGAAGACCGCCAGCTCGCAGGCGCCGCTGCTGGACAAGGTCAAGGCCAACGGCGGCACCAACGTCAAGAGCTTCGTGGTCGGCAACGCCTTCTCGGCCACGGTCAGCCCGGCCCTGCGCGCCAAGCTGCAGGCCGACCCGGCGGTCGCCGCCGTGGTGGCGGACACCCAGGTCCAGGTGGCCCCGGTCGCCGCGACCACCGCCAAGAAGGCGGACACCGCGGCCGCCGCGTCGGGCAAGTCCGACGGCGCCTCGCAGGCCGTTACGGGCAGCAACGGCCAGGCCTCCCAGGAGAACGCGACCAACACGGTCTGCCCCTCCGACCCCGCCAAGCCGCTGCTGGAGCCCGAGGGCCTGTACTCGGTGCGCGCCTACAGCGGCAACGGCAACCCCGGTGTGGAGAACCTGGCCACCGGAAAGGGCGTCAAGGTCGCCTACATCGCCGACAGCCTCGACCCGAACAACCCGGACTTCATCCGGGCCGACGGTTCGCACGCCGTGGTCGACTACCAGGACTTCGCCGGTGACGGCTGGGGCGCGCCGACCGGTGCCGCCGAGGCCTTCGGCGACGCCTCGGCGGTCATCGCCCAGGGCCGTCAGACCTACGACGTCTCGAAGTTCGTCAACTCCTCGCACCCGCTGCCGGCCGGCTGCAACATCCGCATCCGCGGCCTCGCCCCGGACGCGGACCTGGTCGCCCTGAAGGCCGGCGGCGAGATGATGTCGAACTCGTCGATCCTGCAGTCCATCGACTACGCGGTGCGGGTCGCCCATGTCGACGTGCTGAACGAGTCCTTCGGTGGCAACGTCACCCCGGACAGCGGCGCCCACGACACCATCTCGCTCTTCAACGACCAGGCCGTCAAGGCCGGTGTCACGGTCTCCGTCTCCTCCGGTGACGCGGGCATCAGCGGGACCATCGGCACCCCGGCCACCGACCCGAACGTGATCGCGGTCGGCGCCTCCACGGACAACCAGAACTACCAGCAGACCGGTTACGCGGCCTCCCAGTTCTCCAACAAGACCTGGAGCAACAGCCGCATCTCCGCGCTTTCCTCGGGTGGCTTCACCCAGGCCGGCCGGACCGTCGACCTGGTGGCCCCGGGTGAGTCGGACTGGGCGCTCTGCACCCCCGACACCACCAAGTACACCGAGTGCACCGACTTCAACGGCAAGCCCTCGGGGATCCAGCCCTTCGGCGGCACCAGCCAGGCCGCCCCGTTCGTCACCGGGGCCGCGGCCCTGGTCATCCAGGCCTACCGCGACACCCACGGCGGCGACTCGCCGTCCCCGGCGCTGGTGAAGAAGTTCATCACCGGCACCGCCACCGACCTCGGCGTTCCGGCCGAGGAGCAGGGCGCCGGTCTGCTGAACGTCCGGGCCGCCGTCGAGGCCGCCCGCGGCTACGACGACGGCGACGGCACCGACGGTGCCAGGACCGTCGTGGTCAACACCGGCCAGCTGAACATCTCCGGCACCCCGGGCTCGACCCACACCGCCGACATCTCCGTCACCAACACCAGTGACGAGACCCAGACGGTGAGCGCCGCGACCCGCAGCTTCGCGCCGCTGGCGAACAACCAGCAGACCGTCAAGCTGGACTCGGCCTCCACCGACACCTTCAAGTACGCCACCAACGGCGCCACCTGGGTGCAGAAGCAGGTCAAGTTCACCGTCCCGGCCGGCGCCGACCGCCTCGCGGCCTCGATCGCCTGGCACGGTGGCCCGAACCCGGTCACCAACGGTCCCGTGGTCCGCATGACGCTGCTCGACCCGTCGGGCCGCTTCGAGACCAACACCCGTCCGCAGGGCGGCGCCACCCCGGCCAACTTCGGCCTGGTCGACGTCCCGCACCCGGTGGCCGGTGAGTGGACCGCGGTCCTCTACACCCCGGCGGGCAAGGGTTACACCGGTGACGTCCAGTTCGGCACCTCCACCCAGCGCGCGGTTCCGGCCGGCGCGGTGAGCCCGAACAGCACCGACGTCAAGCCGGGTGAGACCAAGACCCTCAAGGTCCAGCTCACCACCCCGGCGACCAGTGGCGACTCGAGCGAGGCGGTCACCGTCTCCAGCTCGAACGGCAACACCACCAGCGTTCCGGTGATCCTGCGCAGCCTGGTCCCGGTCACCAACGGCACCGGCACCTTCACCGGCACCATCACCGGTGGCAACGGCCGCGGTTCCTCGCCGACGCAGAGCTTCACCTACGGCTTCGACGTCCCGAAGGGCCAGAAGGACCTGCGGGTCGGCGTGACCGTCGCCAAGGACGCCAACCTGCTCATGCAGGGCGCGCTGATCAGCCCGAACGGCACCCCGATCGACATCGAGGGCAACGGGCTGTTCGACGCCCAGGGCAACCTGACCGGCACCGGCAACGGCGTCTCGGCCACCACCGTCAACCCGGCCGAGGGCCACTGGCGGTTCGTCCTGAACGTGCTCGGCCCGGTCAGCGGCCAGCAGCTCGCCCAGGACTTCACCGGCACCATCGCGTTCAACCAGAACCAGGCCACCGCGGCCGGTCTGCCGAACGACGCGAAGACCAAGCTGGCGGCCGGCAAGCCGGTCACCGTCACGGTCAACTACACCAACAACACCGCGGCCACCCAGCGGATCGCCGCCGACGGCCGCCTCGACAAGCGCGTCGACCTGCCGCTGGTGCCGCAGGGTGCCTCGGCCTCGGTCAACCTGCCGCTGAGCCTCACCTCCTCGGTGCCGAGCTTCCTGGTGCCGCCGGCGACCGACCAGCTCAAGGCCGTGGCGGCGTCCTCGACGCCGGCGCAGGTCGAGCTGAACGCCACCACCGGCTCGCCGGACCTGTTCGGTGACCTGAAGAAGGCCCAGGACGGCTCGACCATCTCGGTCGCCACCGCCAAGGGCAGCGCCGAGCAGCCGGTCGTCCCCGGTGCCTGGGGCACCTTCGTCCAGCAGATCGGTCCGTTCGGCAACGGCAGCGCGCCGGCCGGCACCTCCACCATCACCGCCACCGCGCACACCCTGGCGTTCGACCCGGCGCTGACCTCCAGCACCGGTGACCCGTACGCCTCCGGTGTCAACGCCTCGGCCGCGGCCGCCGCCCCGGTGACCGTCGCCCCCGGCGCCACCGGCTCGCTGCAGGTGACCGTCACCCCGACCGGCCCGAAGGGCAGCACGGTCAAGGGTGTGCTCTACCTGGTGTCCGGCCCGACCTTCGTGCCGACCGCCAACAACAGCCTCGGCACCACCGGTTCGGTGCTCGCGGCGATCCCCTACAGCTACACGGTGAACTGACGCTCAATCAGCTCAGCGCGTAAGCCTGAGGCCGAGGCCGTCCCGGAGTTCCGGGGCGGCCTCGGCTGCTTGGTTCGGGGAGGAACTCCTGGGGGTTGCGGGGTCGTTGAGCGGGCAGGAGGGTCGCAAGGACTTCGAAGGACCCAACCGACCGATTCTGGAGCGGGAGTTGAACGAGGCGATCAAGCACAGCCACGTCGAGGTGAACGGCGTCCGGCTGCACCTCGCGGAACAGGGCGAGGGGCCGCTGGTCCTGCTGCTGCACGGCTTCCCGGAGAGCTGGTACTCCTGGCGCCACCAGTTCGCCCCGCTCGCGGCGGCCGGGTACCGGGTGGTCGCCCCCGACCAGCGCGGCTACGCCCGCAGCTCGCAGCCGCAGGACGTGGACGAGTACAGCCTGCTGCACCTGGTCGGCGACGTGACCGCGCTGATCGGGGCGCTGGGCGCGGAGCAGGCCGTGGTCGTCGGGCACGACTGGGGCGCGCCGGTCGCCTGGACCACCGCGGCGCTGCGGCCGGACCTGGTGCGCGGGGTCGCCGGGCTGAGCGTGCCGCCGCTGCCGGTCGGCGGGCCGCCGCCGCTGCAGGGCTTCCGGGAGAACTTCGGCGAGGGCTTCTACATCAACTACTTCCAGCAGCCCGGCCGCGCCGACGCCGAACTGGCCGCCGACGTCAGGTCCAGCCTGCGCCGCATCCTGTGCGGCATCCAGCCGGACGGCGTGCCGCGCCCGTGGATCGTCCCCGAGGGCAAGGCCCTGCTGGACACCGTCCCCGAGCCGGAGAAGCTGCCGGACTGGCTCACCGACGCGGACCTGGACGCCTTCACGGCCGACTACGCGACCCACGGCGAGCGGGCCTTCACCGGCGGGCTCAACTGGTACCGCAACATGGACCGCAACGCCGAACTGCTGGCCGCCTTCACCGGCATCACGGTCGAGGTGCCGGCGCTGTACGTCGCGGGCGAGCAGGACCTGGTCAACGCGATGGTCCCGCCGGAGGCGCTGACCCACCTGCTGGGCCGGCTGCCCAGGCTGCACCGGCACCTCCGGCTGCCGCAGACCGGGCACTGGACCCAGCAGGAGCGCCCGGCCGAGGTGACCGAGGCGCTGCTGGACTTCCTGAGCAGCCTGGAGGACTAGGCACGCACTACACCGGCAGCAGGCGGGCGATCAGCTCGCCGAGGCGGCGGGCGTTGCGGCAGGAGTGCATCTCCACGACGTCCGCGTACGCCGGGGCGGCGGAGTCGCCGGTCGACCAGAGGGCGGGCTGTTCGGGGTTGAGCCAGAACACCCGCCGGGCCCGGCCGGCGATCCGGCGCAGTGCGTCCAGGTTGGGGTCGCGGTGGTTGTTGCGGGCGTCGCCGAGGACGAGCACGCAGGTGCGCGGGCCGACGGCGTCCAGGTGGCGCTCGGCGAACTCGCCGAGGGCGGAGCCGTAGTCGCTGTTGCCGTGGTAGCCCATCACCTTGGCCTCGGCGAGGATGCGGGCGGCGAGCCGGGCCGGGTCGTCCTGGCCGCGCCGCAGCAGGTCGGTGACCTCGGCGGTGCGGTTGACGAAGGCGAACACCCGTACCTTGCTGAACTGTTCGGCCATCGCCTGCACCAGCAGCATGGTGAAGTCGGCGAAGCCCGCCACCGAGCCGGACACGTCGCACAGCAGCACCAGCTCCGGCCGGGCCGGGCGGCGCAGCCGGTAGGCCGGGCGCAGCGGCACCCCGCCGGTGGTGAGCGAGCGGCGCAGGGTGCGGCGCAGGTCGATCCGGCCGCGGGCGGCTCGGCGGCGCCGGGCGGCCAGTCGGGTGGCGAGTTTGCGGGCCAGCGGGTGGACGGTGCGGCGCAGTTCGGCGAGCTGCTCGCGGCCGGCGGACAGGAAGTCGATCCGGTCGGCGGTGGGGGCGACGGCGCGCTCCGCGATCCGTTCGGCGCCGCGCAGTTCGGCGACCCGGCGGCGGGCCTCGCCGCTGACCTGGGCGCGGAAGTCCCGGATCCGGCGGCGGATCTCGTCTGCGAGGACGCGGTCGGAGAGGTCCGCCGGGCTCTCCTGGCGCAGGGCGGCGAGGATCCGGGCGAGCAGGGTCTCGGGGGAGAGGCGGCCGAGCGCCTGGTGGGCGGACCAGCCGTCCGAGCCGGGGGCGCTGCCGGTGCCGTACCGGCCGAAGGCCTCGACCACCTCGGCGGCCAGCCGGGCCTGGGCGGCCCGGTCGTCGGCGGCCAGGGCGGCGGCGAGGCGCTCGCGCAGCCGGTCGCGCAGCGGGTCGGGGCGGCCGAAGCGGGGCGGCTCGGTCTCGTCCGGCAGCGACGGCGGGTCGGCGCGCAGGGCCTCGGGGGTGCCGACGCCGAGCGGGAAGAACAGGTCGAAGGCGGCGTCGAAGACCGTCCGCTGGCCGTCCGAGCGCAGCAGGGCGGCGGCCAGCCCGGCCCGCATCTGCTCGCGGTCGGTGAAGCCGAGCACGTCGAGCACGGCGGCGGCGTCCACCGTCTCGGCCGGGCCGATCCGCAGGCCGTGCCCGCGCAGGGCGCGGACCAGGCCGGTCAGCCGGGCGGCGGTGTCGGCTGCTGGTGGGGTGGTCACGCGAGGGTGAGCTTCTGGGCGGCCTTGCGGACGTCGTCCTGGTGCTTGAGGACCACCCCGAGGGTGTCCCGGACGACCGTCTCGTCCAGGCTGTCGGCGCCGAGCGCCAGCAGGGTGCGGGCCCAGTCGATGGTCTCGGCGACGGACGGCGCCTTGCGCAGTTCCATCGTGCGCAGCGCGCCGACCACCCGGACCAGCGAGGCGGCCAGGGTGTCGTCCAGGCCGGGCACTTTGAGCCGGACGATCCGCCGCTCCAACTCGGCGTCCGGGTAGTCGAGGTGGAGGAAGAGGCAGCGGCGGCGCAGCGCCTCGGAGAGCTCACGGGTGGCGTTGGAGGTGAGCAGCACGAAGGGGCGGCGACTGGCGGTGATGGTGCCGAGCTCGGGGACGGTCACCTGGAAGTCGCTGAGCACCTCCAGCAGCAGCGCCTCCACCTCGACGTCGGCCTTGTCCATCTCGTCGATCAGCAGCACCGTGGGCTCCTCGCCGCGGATGGCGGTGAGCAGCGGGCGGGTGAGCAGGAACTCCTCGCCGAAGATGTCGCTGCGGGCCTGGTCCCAGCCCTCGTCGCGGCCGGCGGTGATCCGCAGCAGCTGCTTGGCGTGGTTCCACTCGTAGAGCGCGCGGGCCTCGTCGATGCCCTCGTAGCACTGCAGCCGCACCAGCCGGGCGCGGCCCAGTTCGGCGACGGCCTTGGCGAGTTCGGTCTTGCCGACTCCGGCGGGGCCCTCGACCAGCAGCGGCTTGCCGAGCCGGTCGGCCAGGAAGACGGTGGTGGCCACGGCGGTGGAGGCGAGGTAGCCGGTCGTGGCGAGCCGTTCGGCGGTGTCCGCCACCGAGGTGAAGAAGCCCGTGCCGTCGCCGTTGCCGCTGCTGCCGCTGGCCATCTGACCCGCCCCGTTCCGGTTCGTGGCCCGTTCCTTCGGGCCCGTGCGGCGCCACCCTACCGGCCGGTCACCTGCCTGTCTGCTGGTCGCTGGGGGTGGGCACGCGCGGACTCGCGCGGTTGAGCGGCGTACGGCCCGGGGGGTCGCACGCCGCGCGTGCGTGCTGCGGCCCGGTGGTGTCAGTTGACGTACAGGACCGGGTTGCCGGCGGCCGAGCTGTCGGTGACCGGGCCGTAGGTGGCGCTGAAGTAGCCGGTGGAGAAGCACAGGCCGGGGCCGTCGACCAGGGTGGCCGGCTGGTCGGTGAAGCTGATGGAGCTGTTGCTGTTCGAGGTGGTGCCGGTGATGCCGTTGGGGCTCTGGTAGACGCAGTTGATGGTGCCCAGCAGGGTGTTGAGGACCACCGTGATGCCCACCGGGCCGGCGCTGGTGCCGTTGAGCGAGACGTTGCCGGAGCCGGAGGTGACCGTGTTGGTGTACGGCAGGCTGGTGGCGGTGACGCTCTGCACGCTCATGACGCCCATGACGCTGGAGGTGCAGGAGTCGAAGGACTGGCTGTTGAGCTGCTCGGTCGCGCTGCCGGGGGCGGCCGGGTTGGACGTCACGGTGGCGGAGAAGGAGGAGTTGGCACAGCTGACGCCGTTGGTGCTGCCGGGGCCGTCGGTGAAGGTGGCGGCGGTGCCGGAGGCCAGGTTGGCGACCAGGGTGTCGCCGACGGCGATGGCCGGGCCGCTTGCGCTGCCCTGGGTCATGACGGCGGCGGCGTCGGCCTGGGCGGGTGCCACGGCGGCGCCGGTGAGGGCGATGGCGGCGAGGGATGCGGCTGCGAGCGTGCGACGGATGCGCATGAGGGTGCCTCTCTCCGTCCGGGGACGGGTGGGGGATCCCCGCGTGCGGGTGTGGTGGTGGGCACGGCGGGGGAGGTGCATGGCGTGCCGGAGCTCCGGCGGACCGCGGGTCGGGGCGGGGCCCGGCGCCACGGGCCCGCTCGTGCGGTACGGCGGTGTTGCGTGCAGTGCGGCGGTGTTGGGTTCGGCCGGCGGCGGCCTGCGGCACCAACCGGTTGGAAACCTGGCAGTTTTGTAAACCGGGTGTTGCGTCAAAGTCAATACAGGACACAGGAGTTGGTGATGGATCCCAAGTACCCGAGGAGTGCCGACCTGATCCTGTTGCCGGGTGCCCGGACCGGGCGGGATCCGGCCAGGTCGATCAAGCCGGGCCCGCGCCGGCAGCCCGCCGGAGTGGTCGCCGCGACCCAGCGCGAGCGGCTGTTGGACGGTCTGGTCCGGACGGTGGCCGAACGCGGCTACCAGCGCGCGACGGTGAGCGACATCTGCCGGGCGGCGGGGGTGACCAGGCCGGTCTTCTACGAGCTGTTCAGCGGCAAGGAGGACGCCTTCCTGGCCGCGCACCGGCACGGCACCGGGGTGGTGATCCGGCGGATGGCGGCGGCCTTCGCGGCCGAATCCGACTGGTGTGCCGGGATCCGGGAGGCGCTCGGGGCGATGCTGCAACTCCTCGCCGGGACACCGTCCTTCGCGACCATGGCGGTGATCGAGATCGAGGCGGTCGGGCCGGCCGGTCGGCGCGAGCGTGATCAACTCCTCACCAGATTCCGGGCGTTCTTCGCCGAGGTGCCCCAACTCCCGGGCGGCGTCGGGGTGCAGGAGATGGTGGATGCGGTGGTGGGTGGCGTCTACAGCGCGGTCTACCGGCGGATCGCCTCCGGCCGCACCGATCAACTGACGGAACTGCTCCCGGTGTTGAGCATGTTCTGCCTCGCTCCCTTCCTCGGCCCGGCCGAGGCGGACCGGCGGCTCGGGTCGAGAACTGGTGAAGATCCTTCGTGCACCCGTATTGACCCGGCCACTACCGGGCAGTAGCTTCCCAGTTACTCATCGCGCCCAGACCGGACCCGCTCCGCCGCCCAGCGGCCGAGGGCCCGGTCGGGACGCGCAACGCTGTCCGCGCCAGGGCAACGTGCCAGTGCCTGCACACCCGTTTCCATCCACAGGGAGCACACATGGCCATGTCCGAGGACGCCGCCGCCGCGGCGGAAACCCCGACACCGACCGGAACCAGAAGAGGCCGGGTCCGGATGAAGCGCTCCGCCCTGATGGCCGTACCGGCCATCGCGGTCGGGGGCATCCTGATGACCCTCACCGCCCAGGGCGTGCTCGCCGCGCAGTTCTCCATCTCCGGCATGCCGTTCACCATCACCGCCGACAAGCTGGAGGGCGACGGCTTCGCCCAGTTCGGCTCGTTGGACCACATGATCCCCGGCAGCCCCAACCAGGGCCACACCGGCGGGCAGGTGCTGGTCGCGGTGTCGGCGATCAAGACCGCCGAGATCACCAACCTGTGCCAGAGCGTCGACCTCGGTGGCGTCAACCTGCTGATCCGCGCGGGCGACAGCGGCACCCCGGTGACCGCCTCCGACCTCACCACCGACTCCGATCTGCTCTCCGGCGACGCGGAGTTCAAGAACATCGAGATCGGCCGCGACGCCAGCACCTTCGACAAGGCCGGCGACATCGGCAAGGGCGGCAAGGGCGTCTTCGGCCAGCAGGCCGACCACGTCCAGCTGACCCACCTCAACCAGCACAACTACGCGAGCACCGCCGTCGGGTTCAAACTGCCCAACCTGCGGCTGAGCTTCAGCTCCAAGGGCTGCTGAACATGTCGGAGTCCGTACCGGAGCCGGCCGTGACCGGCGAGGGCGCCGCGGCCCGGACCGAGGCGGTGGCGGCCCAGGGGACGGCCGCCACCCCCGCCGCGGCCACCGCCCCCGCCGTCGACCCCGCCGCAGCTCCCGCTGCGTCCGAAGCGTCCGCTCCGACCGCTGCGCCCGCGAGCCCCGCGGGCCGGGTCAAGCGCGACTGGCGGGGCAGGCGGCCGTTCTGGGGCGGGCTGCTGGTGACGCTCGGCGGCGCCGAGATGCTGTTCACGCTGTGGGCCCCGCTGCCCCTGCTCCTGCACATCTCGCTGGTGGGCCTCGCCGGGTACCTGGTGCCGGTGGTGATGGTGCTGTGCGGCCTGCTGATCCTGTTCAACCCGGCGCAGCGGCTGTTCTACTCCATCCTCGCCGTGCTCGCCTCGCTGGCCAGCTGGGTGACCTCCAACCTGGGCGGCTTCCTGATCGGGATGCTGCTCGGGGTGGTGGGCTCCTGCCTGACCTTCGGGTGGCTGCCCGACCAGCCGCTGCGCCGTGGGCGGCAGCGGCGGGAGGACCGGCGCGCGCAGCGCCGGGCGGCGCGGGCCGGGGTCTGAGGGCAGGGGAGGCTTGCTTCGCCGGGAGTCATCGGCGGCGCCCCGTACGACCGGTGGTGGGAGAGCACCGGTCGTACGGGGCGTTCCGCCTGCCTGCCCGTACGACACGGAGGGTCGATGGTCCCGGGTGCGTCCGGGGCCACCGGCCCTTCTCGCCTTCGGCGGGCGGCAGTTGACTGGTCCGGTCATGGACAACAGCAGCCGGAACGCCATCGCCACCGCCGAGTACGACCGCCTGATCGCCCGCCACCACGCGATGCGACTGCGGCGCCAACTCCTCGCCCCCGCCGCGCCGTCGGGGGCGGGGCCCGCCCCCGACCTCGGGTACGGCGGCTGCGAGGGCTACGACGGCGCCGGGGACCAGCAGCTGATCCGGCGCGACCTCGACCTGGTCGCCCCGCTCCCCGAGCTGATCGACCAGCTGTACGAGGTCATGTTCCGCCGCCGCCCGTACCTGCGCCCGCTCTTCCCCGCCTCCATGGAGTTCCAGCAGGCCCACCTCGAACGCGTCTTCCAGCACCTGATCGACCACCTGCACCAGCCCGCCGACCTGGACCGGATGCTCCGCCAACTCGGCCGTGACCACCGGAAACTGGGCGTCCGGCCGATTCACTACGAGGCCTTCGAGGAAGCCCTCTGCGCCGCCCTCCGGCACCGGGCCGGCGAGCACTGGACCGAGGACCTCGAAGCCGCCTGGGTGCGGATGCTGCGCTTCGCCGTCGGCGCGATGGTCGCCGGCGCCGACGCCGCGCTCACCGAACCCCCGTACTGGCACGCCGTGGTGACCGGCCACGAGCGCCGCCGCCCCGACCTCGCCGTGCTACGGGTGCGCACCGGCGAGCCGTACCCCTACCGGGCCGGGCAGTACGGCACCGTCGAACACCCGGCGCTGCCGCACACCTGGCGGCAGTACTCGATGGGCTGCGCCCCGCGCGGCGACAACGAGCTGGAGTTCCACGTGCGCCGCACCGGCCCCGACGGCGTCAGCGCGGCCCTGGTCGAGCGCACCGCCGTCGGCGACCGGCTGCGCCTCGGCCCGCCGCGCGGCAGCCTGCTGCCCGACGGCGACTCCCGCGACCTGCTGCTGGTCGCGGGCGGCACCGGACTCGCCCCGATGAAGGCGATCATCGAACAGCAGGCCCTGCACCGACCACCGGGCCGCCGCGTCCACCTCTTCGTCGGCGCCCGCGACCGGGCCGACCTCTACGACTGGCAGTCACTCTCCCAACTCGTCCTGCACAAAACCTGGTTGTCCCTCACCCCGGTGACGTCCGGCCGCCTCGCCGACGCCGTCATCGCCGCCGGCGACTGGCGCGAGCACCAGGCCTGCCTCACCGGCCCGACCGGGATGGTCGCCTCGATGCACGCCGAACTGCTGTCGGCAGGCCTGCCGTTGGCGCGGATCCGGTTCGACCAGCTGCTCTCCCGGTAGCCCCTCTTCGCTACCGATGGCACGCTGCCGGCAGCACGTCACCGGTAGCAGTAGGAGTCCGAGGAGGCGTCCCCGCCCGCCAGGTGGGTCTGGTGGACGCGCAGGCCCCGGAAGTCGGCGCCGTGCGGGAAGAAGCGCTCGTCGATGCTCAGGGCGCCCTTGACCGGATCGGCGTCCAGCTTGACCAGCCACGGGTCGATGCCGTCCGGGTAGAACTGGTCGTCCCAGGCGCCGTAGAGGGAGTTGGTGAGGTAGAGCCGCCGCCCGTCCCGGCTGATCTCCACCATCTGGGGCGCCCCGTTCAGCGGCCGCCCCGGCTCGGCCGGGTGCGGGGTCCGGGCGGCGACCCCGCCCAGGCGCACCGAGGAGGCCAGCCGGGGGTGGAACGGGTCGGAGACGTCGTACTGGAACAGTTCGCCGGTGCCCCAGGCCGAGACGTACAGCCAGCGGTCGTCCACCGACAGGTTGATGTCCGTCACCAGCGGTGGCACCGCCCCGAACGGCCGTAGTGCGGGCGGCAGTTCACCGGGCGAGGCCGGCTCGGCCGGGATCTCGATCACCTTGCGCGCGGTGAACGCCGGGCCCTCCCGGTACCACAGCCACACCGAGGAGGAGAGGTCCTCGACGTTCACCACCACACCGGCGAACCCCCACTCCGCCTGCGGGTCGTGCGCCGGGCGCAGCTCCAGCACCATCTGGTACTGGTCCCCGAGGTCGACCCGCTGGAGGTGCCGCCCGGTGCCCAACTCCCAGAAGTGCAGCGCGTGCCCGTACTTGCGGCCGAGCAGCTGCTCGGGCAGCACCCCGTCCTCGACCATCCACGGGGTGCCCCACTCGCTGGTCACCCCGACGTTCGTGCCGAGGTGCCACCAGACGTCGTAGGCGAAGTGCTGCGGCCCGCGTTCCGTCTCCCAGGGGCGCAGCACCTCGAAGGTGGTGTGGTCCAGCAGCGCCACCCCGCCGGGTCCGTCGCCGCCGTCCGCCGACCCGAGGCAGGACAGGAAGACGCCGTCCGGGCCGCAGTGCAGGGTGTGCGGCCGCGAGTAACCCGCTCTCGCCGCAAGCTCCTTGGCCTCGATCGTCTTGACCAGCCGGGGCCGGACCGGGTTTGGCTGGGTGTCCATCACGTGCAGCCGCGAGGAGCGCAGCCCCGGCAGCAGCAGGAACCGCCGCTCCGGGTTCTGGTGGCAGGCGTGCGCCAGGGCGCTCGAGCAGGCGTTCCACCCGAAGTGGTGCAACTCATCGCCGAGGGTCGGCAGTTCGGCGAAGTTGAGCACCTTCCCGTAGCTCGCCGACGCCGGGTCGGTGTCGACGGTGAGCAAGGCGTCCGGCCGTTCCCCCGCCCGGTCGAACCCGGCCACGTACGCCAAGGTCTCCGGCGGCGCCGCGATCGCCTCGGCGGCCGACCGGTAGAGCGATGAATCCATCTGTTCTCCCCAACTCGCCGTGTTCGTCCGGGCAGCGTTCCACACGACCACCGGCGCACAGCAGGCGCACGAGAAGCGCCCGGGAGGCGCGCACGGATACCCTGGTCAGGGGCACGACAGACGCCCCGGTCATGGCCAGCGGGCGCCGCCGCGCGGCGCGTCGCTACCGGCGGGTATGGTCGGGGGCGGAACGGGTGGTCACCCGCCGTGGCGGCGGGCGGAGCAGAGGGACGGGTGCGGCGGCAGATGGAGTTTCGGGAAGACATCCTGGGTGCCCCCTACGAGGCGGCGGAGCTGGAGCTGCGGCCGGACGGCGAGGGGGCGGTGTGCGCGACCCTGGTGCGGCGGCTGGTGCCGGGGGCCGAGCGGGCCGTGCTGTACATCCACGGCTACAACGACTACTTCTTCCAGACCAACCTGGCCGATCACTACGCCGCGCTCGGGTTCTCGTTCTACGCCCTGGACCTGCGCAAGTACGGGCGCTCGCTGCGATCGCACCAGTCGCCGAACTTCGTCCGGGACCTCGCCGAGTACGACGAGGAGATCGACGAGGCGGTCCGGATCATCCGGGAGGTGGACGGCCACCGGCAGCTGCTGCTGAACGGGCACTCCACCGGTGGTCTGGTCGGCGCCCTGTGGGCGGGCCGCCGGGCCGGGCGCGGGGTGGTGGACGGGCTGTTCCTGAACAGTCCGTTCCTGTCGATGCCCGCCGGGGCGGCCGTGCGCACCGCCGGCGGGCCGGTGGTGACGGCGCTCGGGCGGCTGAAGCCGACCCGGATCCTGCCCTCCTCGCTCAACCCCCACTACACCCACAGCCTGCACCGGGACCACAAGGGCGAGTGGGACTTCGACCTCAGGCTCAAGCCCGCCGAGGGCTTCCCGCTGTACGCGGGCTGGCTGGCCGCGATCCACCAGGGGCACCGCCGGCTGCGCTACGGGCTGGGCATCGACGTACCGGTGCTGCTGATGGCCTCGACGAGGTCCATCTCCACCACCAAGTGGCACAACGCCCTGCACCACGCCGACGCCGTGCTGCGGGCCGACGACATCGCCGCACAGGGGCCGAGGCTGGGCCGGCACGTCACGATCGTGCGGATCGAGGGTGGCATGCACGACCTGGTGCTCTCCGGCGAGGCGGCCCGCACCGAGGTGTTCGCCGAGCTGGACCACTGGCTCGCCGCACACCTGGACGTGCGGCCGGTGGGAGAGAACGCGTGACGGACGAGCCGGTGCCGGTCGGCCGGAACACCGACCTCGGCTTCGCCAAGCTGATGCCGGACATCGACCGCGACGGCTGCTGGCTGCTCACCCTGGACGGCACCCCGCAGTCGTACGTCGACCTCGCCGACCCGACCCACCTGGAGTTCGAGTACACCCGCAGGCTCGGCCACCTCGCCGACGCCCTCGCCCCCGCCGGCCGTCCGCTGGACGTGCTGCACCTGGGCGGCGGCGCGCTCACCATGCCGCGCTACCTGGCCGCCACCCGGCCGGGCTCGCGGCAGCGGGTGGTGGACGTGGACGGGCCGCTGCTCGACCTGGTCGCCGAGCACCTGCCCTGGCAGGGCCCCGGCGCGGACATCACCGCGACGGTCGGCGACGCCCGGGCGGCGCTGGCCGCGACCCCGGCCGGCTCGCAGGACCTGGTGATCGCGGACGTCTTCCACGGCTCCCGCACCCCGGCCCACCTCACCTCGGTGGAGTTCCTGCGGCTGGCCGCGACCGCGCTGCGCCCCGGCGGCTGCTACGCCGCCAACCTGGCGGACGGTCCGCCGCTGGCCTTCGCCAGGGCCCAGGCGGCGACGGTGCGGGCGGTGTTCCCGTACGTCTGCCTGGTCGCGGAGGCCCCGGTGCTGCGGGGCCGGCGGTACGGCAACATCCTGCTGGCCGGCTCGACGGTGCCGCTGCCGACGGCGGAACTGACCAGGGTGCTGGCGGGCGACATCTTCCCGGCCCGGCTCACCGAGGGCGAGGAACTGGCCGCCCTGGTCGGCCGGACCGCCCCGGTCACGGACGCGGACGCCACCGACTCCCCGCCCCCGCCGGACGGCGCCTTCAGCATCGGCTGAGGCGGGCGGCGGCGCCCTCGGCGGCCTCGCCCTCTCAGTCCTCGGCCCCACCGCCGTACCGCTCGCCGGCGCCGCCATCGCCTTGCTCACCCTCCCGTCCATCCGCCACACCACCCCAACCCCCACCGTCGCAACCGCCCCCGTAACCCCGGCCGTCCGCTGATCCGCACAATCCCGCAGCGGTCGCCAGGAAGCCCGGAGGCCACCCACCGCCATCCCAACGGACCGGCCCAGGCCACCGCTGCGTCCGGCAGGATCGCCGGGCTGGCACGAGAAGTCGGTGTGGCCGACTTCTGGTGAATTGAGCCGCCGGGAGGCTGACGGTTGGGGAGTGGCGCGGCCCGGGGAGTCGCCGGCAACCGCCATCGCCGCCGATCCCGACCTCTCGCTGACCACGACGGTGGGCCGGGCGATCGCGAGGTTCGTGATCGACGCCTACTCGCTCGCCCGGGAGGCGCCCGATCGGGAGGCCGCGCTGGACGGGATCCACCGGATGATCGAGGCGGCCCGGGCCGTCACCGCCCCTCCGGAGCCTCCGCCGGCACGGCCGGACCGCAGTGGGGAACGGCGCGTCGGGGGGAACGGGCGTGCGGGGTGGGTGTCAGAATCGGCGGGTTCATGCCGGGGCTGTCCACGGAGGAGTCGATATGAGCGGCGGCGGGGAACGGCCGGAGTTGGAGCGGGTGCCGGAGACGGCGTTGTGGACGCTGTGGCACCGGGCGGTGGAGGCGCGGCGGCCGGACGCGGTGCTGCACGATCCCGTGGCGGTCGAGCTGGTGGAGCGGATCGACTACCCGTTCGCGGAGCGGTTCGGCGAGGTGGCGCTGGTGAGCCAGTTGCAGGCGTTGCGGGCGGCGTGCTTCGACCGGGAGGTGGCGGACTTCCTGGGCCGGCACCCGCGGGGCACGGTGGTCGGGCTCGGGGACGGGCTGGAGACGCAGTCCTGGCGGGTGGACAACGGGCGGGCGAGCTGGTTGTCGGTGGACCTGCCGGAGACCGCGCGGCTGCGGGAGCGGCTGCTGCCGCCGGACGGGCGGCGCCGGATCCTCGCCTGTTCGGCGACCGACCACCGCTGGATGGACGAGGTGGACCCGGACCCGGAGCGCGGCGTGCTGATCAGCACCGAGGGGCTGCTGATGTACCTGCGTCCGACCGAGGTCCGGGAGCTGATCGCGGCCTGCGCGGAGCGCTTCCCGGGCGGGGCGCTGGTGCTGGACGCGGTGCCGCGCTGGTTCAGCCGGCGGGCCGTCGCGGGGAAGCTGCGGGACCGGCACTACACGGCGCCGCCGATGCCGTTCGGCATGGACGCGGACGAGCTCGGCAAGCTGGCGGGGGCGCATCCGGCGGTCACGGGTGTGCGGGAGGTGTACCCGGAGGGCGGACGCGGGCTGGTGCGGGTCGTGCTGCCGTTGGCGCGGTGGATCAAGCAGAGGCCGTCGGTGGTCGCACTGCGTTTTGCCCAATCTTGAAGAAAGGCTGGTCGGGCTGGAACCATTGGCGCGGGCGCGCACGTCGTAACCAGGGGTGATCGGCCGGGGGGACGGGCCGTTCGGCACGTTAGGCTGCGCCCCGGGGGAGCGGCCTGGGTGCCGCCATCGGACAACCGCCGGGACGGTCGTTCGGCTCCACGGGGAGCCGGGGCCGTTCCGACCTGCCACGGAGGTGCTGGCCTTGCACATCGACGCCTGGATCGAGAGCGTTCCACCGACCGCGGTGTACGCCCTGATCGGTCTGATCATCGGGATCGAATCGCTGGGCATCCCGCTGCCCGGCGAGATCGCGCTGATCACGGCGAGCCTGATGGCGGTCAAGGGCGTGGTGAGCCCGTGGGGGATCGCGGCCTGCGCGGTCGCGGGCGCGATCATCGGCGACTCGATCGGGTACTCGATCGGCCGCAAGGGGGGCAAGCCGCTCTTCGAGAAGCTGGGACGGAAGTTCCCCAAGCACTTCGGGCCCTCGCACCTGGCCACCGCCGAGCGCTCGTTCCAGAAGTGGGGCATGTGGGCGGTCTTCTTCGGCCGCTTCATCGCTCTGCTGCGCATCTTCGCCGGTCCGCTGGCGGGCGCACTGAAGATGCCGTACTGGAAGTTCCTGATCGCCAACGTGCTGGGCGGCGTGATCTGGGCCGGTGGCACGACGCTGCTGGTCTTCAAGGTGGGCAAGGCCATCGAGCCGTGGCTGTCCCGGGTCTCCTGGGCGGGCCTGGCGGCGGCCGTCGTGGTGGGGGCCACCTCGGCCTGGGTGATGAAGCGCCGGGCGGCCAAGACCCACGCGAGGATCGAGGCGGAGGAGGCGGCGAAGGCCGCCGAGGCGGTCAGGACCCCTGTCGCGGACTGACGGAGCGTAACGAGTAGGCCCGGGCGTCGTCGGGCCCCCGGAGTAGCATCGGCGGGAACCTGCCGATCCTGCACCACTGGAGGGCCCGATGACGCAGCCGACGCAGCCGACGCAGCAGACGACGTGGAACGCGGTGGACGCGTACTTCTCCGAGCAGCTGGTCGGACACGACCCGGTGCTGGACGCCGCCACGGCCGCCGCCGACGCCGCCGGGCTCCCGAAGATCGCGGTGGCGCCCAACCAGGGCAAGTTGCTGCACCTGCTGGCGCTGACCCAGGGGGCGCGCCGGATCCTGGAGGTCGGCACGCTCGGCGGCTACAGCACGATCTGGCTGGCCCGGGCGCTGCCCGCGGACGGCACGCTGATCTCCCTGGAGCTCGATCCCCGGCACGCCGAGGTGGCGCGCGGCAACCTGGCCCGCGCCGGCCTGGGGGAGGTCGCCGAGGTGCGGGTCGGCCGGGCCGCCGACTCGCTGGCGGCGCTGGTGGAACAGGGCGAGGAGCCCTTCGACGTGGTGTTCATCGACGCGGACAAGCCGAGCAACCCCGAGTACTTCCGCCGGGCGCTCCAGCTGACCGGGCCGGGCTCGCTGATCATCGTCGACAACGTGGTGCGCGGCGGCGCGATCGCCGACGCCGCCAGCACCGACCCGGCGGTCGTCGCCACCCGTGCCATGCACGAGCTGATCGCCGCCGAGCCGAGGGTCACCGCGACGTCCGTCCAGACGGTCGGCAGCAAGGGCTACGACGGGTTCACGCTGGTCCGCGTGCAGAGCTGAGACCATCGCGAGAACGAGCACATCGAGGGAACGGAGACATCGTGCGGATCGGACTGCTGGGCACCGGCACCTGGGCCGAGCGGGTGCACGCGCCCGTGCTGGCGGAGCACTCCGGGCTGGAGTTCACCGGCGTCTGGGGCCGCCGGCCGGAGGCGGCCGAGGCGCTGGGCGCGGCGCACGGCGTGCCCGGGTACGGCGACCTCGACCGGCTGCTGGCCGAGGTGGACGCCGTCTCCATCGCGCTGCCGCCGTCCGTCCAGGCCGGGCTCGCGGTGCGGGCCGCCGAGGCCGGCTGCCACCTGCTGCTGGACAAGCCGGTCGCGTTCACGGTGCCGGACGCCCGCGAGGTGGCCGAGGCGGTGCGCAAGTACGAGGTCGCCTCGGTGGTGTTCTTCACCGTCCGCTTCGGCGGCGAGCAGATCCCGTGGATCGAGCGGCAGGCGGAGCTCGGCGGCTGGTTCACCGGCCGCTCGGACTGGCTCGGCTCGGTGTTCGCGCCGGGCAGTACCAGCCCGTACGCGGCCTCCGCGTGGCGCCGGGAGAAGGGCGCGCTGTGGGACGTCGGCCCGCACGCGCTGTCCGTGCTGCTGCCGGTGCTGGGCGACGCGACGCAGGTCACGGCGGTGGCCGGGGCGCTGGACACCGTGCACCTGGTGCTGCGGCACGCCGGCGGCGCGTCCAGCACGCTGGCGCTCAGCCTGACCGCCCCGTGCGAAGGCGGTGGGGTTGCGATGGAGCTGCGCGGCGAGCACGGTGTGGCGCAGTTGCCCGAGCGCGGCGAGGGCCCGACCGTCGGCCTGCACCGGGCGGTGGACGCCCTGCTGGCCTCGGCCGCCTCGGGCGAGCCGCATCCCTGCGGGGCGGACTTCGGTCTGCGGGTGGTGGAGGTCCTGGCGGGGGCCGAGCGCTCGCTCGCGAGCGGTGGACCGGTGGCGCTGTGACGCCGCTGGACCACGCCCCGGGGCAGCTGCTGCGCTGGAACTTCCACTTCGGCGGGCAGCTGACCAGCTGCCTGCCGATGCGGGTGGTCGAGTGCGGCCCGGACGGGCTGCTGCTCTGGCTGGCGGCCGGTTCGCCGCTGTGGAAGGCCGAGCTGCCCGGCGGGCGGCACATCCGGGACATCCCGCCGGAGAGCCGTCCCGCCGGGGGCTACCCGCTGGTGCCCGGGGAGTGGGACGCGGTCAGCGCGCTGATCCACCAGCCGGCCGGTGAGCCGTACGCGGTCTGGTGGATCTTCAAGCCCGGCACCGGCTTCTCGCACTGGTACGTGAACCTGGAGCGCCGGGAGTACCGGGGTGAGGAGGTCGACGTCCACGACCTGGAGCTGGACCTGGAGGTGGACGCGGAACGCCGCTGGCGCTGGAAGGACGAGGAGTCCTTCGCCGCCAAGACCGGGCACCCGGCGTTCTGGAGTGCGGAGGAGGCGCGCGCGATCCGGGCGGGCGGCGAGGCCGTGGCGCGACTGGTCGAGGCGGGGGCGTTCCCCTTCGACGGCACCCACCGCGACTTCGCCCCGCCCGCCGACTGGCCGCTCCCGGCGCTCCCGGCGCGGCCGTAACGTACGGCGGCCGCCCCGGCCGGCGCGGCCCGTCCGTCCCCAGCGGCCTCAGGCCGGCGGCAGCGTCGGTCGGGCGTTGTCCGGCCGGCGGTCGGTGGGGCGGGCCGGCGGGATGACCGGGGCGTGGAAGTCGCGCGGGCCGGTCCACAGTGCGGGGACGGCGTCGCTGCGGCGGGCGAGTTCGTACGCCAGCGCCTCGTAGTTGACGCGCCAGCCGTGGAAGTGCCGCCAGGCGTCCTCGACCGCGCGTTCGCGCGGGAAGCCGGCGGCGGTGATCATGGCGACGGCGCCCAGGTACTCGGCGTAGGTGAGGCGGATCGGGGTGTCCGGGTCCGGGTCGACGTCGAAGTCGACGCGCAGCGAACGGCCGATGTCCCGCATCGCGGTGAACCCGGCCCGGATCACCAGCCGGGCCTCGGGCGGGGCCGAGCGCGGGCAGAGGGCGAGGTGCAGGGCGGCGGCGTCCATCACCGCGATCAGGCCGACCACCCAGCTGCGGTTGGGCTGCGGGGAGCGGAAGGACAGCAGCACCGGGTAGTTGGAGTGGCTCTCGCCGATGTCGGCGGCGAGGCGCTCCCAGTCGCGGTAGAGCTGGGGGAGCGCGGTCTCGGTGTCGACCAGGGACTGACGGGCGAGCAGTTCCGGCCCCCAGGCGGGCTCGCCGGCCCGGGACTGCAGCAGCGTCACCTCGGTCTCGCGCCGCTGGTAGGCGGCGTACAGGGTGGGCAGGTAGGCGATCTGCAGGGCGATCACCAGCGGTCCGCTGGCGGCGGCCAGGAAGTCGATCGCGGACAGCTGGAGCCGCTCGCCGCTGGCGTAGCCGAGGGTGAACAGGCTGGAGCCGGCCTCCCGGACGGACACCGACCAGCTGAGGTCGGAGATGCCGTGCAGCAGCAGGGTGTAGGCGAGCAGCATCCCGCTGAGCCACACCCCGAGCATGCCGAGCAGCACCAGCGGCGCCAGCCAGGTCAGCGCGCGGTCCTGCGCCCGGTAGCTGCCGAACGGCGTGGCCCACAGCCGCAGCGCCGTGCGCAGCACCCGCCAGAGCCGGTGCACCAGGGCCGAGTAGAGCCCGCGCGGGACGACCAGGGTGCGCAGGATGCTGCCCACGACGAGCAGGAGCAACAGCACGCCGAGCAGGGAATGGATCAACCTCATGGCGACATTCTGGCGGTAGGTCGCGGGGGCCGTTGGGCCGGGCAGCGCCGTGTCCGGGCCCCGGTCAGCGCTCGAGACCGAGTTCCCGATCCTGCTATGGCCATGATCACACCCGTTTCGTTGGGCCCTGGGGCGGTCCTGATCGCGTCTAACCCAGTGGAGGGGTCTGTCTCACGAGCGAAGTCCCACGAGCGAAGTCCCACGAGCGAAGTCCCACGAGCGAAGCGGAGAGCGGTCTGTGCGTGAACACCAGGATGGGGAAGTCGAGGAGGCGAAGGCCGGGCGCCGCCGGTGGCGTCCGTTGCGGCGGATCGACTACCCGCGCGGCGGGCGGCGCGGGTTCCGCCGCTGGCTCCCGTCCTGGCGGCAGCTGCTCCTGGTGGTGGGGGTCCCGGTGCTGGCGCTGACCGGGCTGGCGGCCTGGTTCTACGCGACCACCGAGGTCCCGGAGGACCTGAACGCCTTCGCCACCCAGCAGAACAACGTCTACTACTGGGCGGACGGCACCGAGATGGCCCGGATCGGCGACACCAACCGGCAGGAGGTGCCGCTGGACCAGGTGCCGGAGTCGGTGCAGTGGGCCGTGCTGTCCGCCGAGAACGAGACCTTCTACTCGGATCCGGGGATCTCCCTCAAGGGCATCAGCCGCGCGGTCTACGAGATGGTCTCGGGCGGCGACACCCAGGGCGGCTCGACCATCACCCAGCAGTACGTCAAGAACATCTACCTGAACCAGCGCCAGGACGTCTCCCGCAAGCTCAGCGAGATGGTCATCGCGATCAAGCTGGACCAGCGGATGAGCAAGCGGGACATCCTGGCCGGCTACCTGAACACCAGCTGGTTCGGGCGCGGCAGTTACGGAATCGAGCGTGCCGCGGCGGCCTACTACGGCAAGGACGTCTCGCAGCTGAACCCGAGCGAGGGCGCCTTTCTCGCTGCCCTGTTGAAGGGGGCCGGGCAGTACGATCCGGCGCTGAGCGCGGCCAACCACGAGCGGGCCGAGGAGCGCTGGTCCTGGATCCTGGACCGGATGGTGGAGGTCGGCAAGCTGTCCGCCGCCGAGCGCGCCACGTACACGGTGTTCCCGGAGCCCCGGCCGCAGCCGAAGGCCGCCGGGCTGAGCGGGCAGGTCGGGTACCTGGTGGACATGGCCCGGAGCTACGTGGAGAGCCACAGCGACATCACCCCCGCCCAGTTCGACCTCGGCGGCCACCAGATCTTCACCACCTTCGAGAAGCCGAAGGTCAACGCCCTGGCCGCAGCGGTGCAGGAGGCCACCAAGGGCATCGACCCCGGCAGCCGGGAGGCCGACAAGCTGCTGAAGGTCGGCGCCGCGTCGGTGGCCCTCGACGGACGGATCGTCGCGCTCTACGGCGGACCGGACTACCTGAAACAGGGCTTCGACAACGCCAACACCTCGACGGTGCCGATGGGTTCGGCCTTCACCCCGCTGGTGTACGCCGCCGGACTCAGCCAGGGCGTGCAGCGCCAGCGCGGCGGCGACCGGAGCCCGGTGACACCCGGCACCACCTACAACGGCGACAACGGGGTGAACGTGATGACCCCGGAGGGGCCGTACTGGGGGCGGGACGGGAAGATCGTGAAGACCGCCAACGACGGCAAGCGGAACTGGGGCCAGGTGAGCCTGCGCAGCGCGGTGGAGCAGTCCGTCAACGGCCCGATGATGCAGCTCGGCATGGACGTCGGCCTGGACCGGGTGCAGCAGACCGCGGCCGCCCTCGGCCTGCTCCCGGAGAGCATGGGCGAGTTGGTGCCCGCCTTCGGTGTCGGCAACTCCAAGCCGAGCGCGATCCGGGCCGCCGACGCCTACGCCGCCTTCGCGGCCGGCGGCCGCCACACCGACCCGTACTCGGTGCTCCGGATCACCCGCAACGGCACCCAGCTCGACCTGCGGCTGCCGACCGCCGTCCAGGCACTGCCCCCGGCGGTGGCGGCGGACGTGGACACGGCGCTCAAGGGAGCGGTGCGCGGCGGCAGCGCCCAGGCGCTGGCGGCGGCGGGCCCGGGCGTGGCGGCGAAGCCCGGTACCACCCCGGACCGTACGGCCGGGTGGACCGTCGGCTACAAGGGGCAGCTGTCGACGGCGGTCACGGTCTTCCGGGCGGACCTCAAGGACATGAAGCTGCTCTCCTTGGAGGGCCTCGGCGGAGCCTCGCCGGAGACCCCGGACTCCGAACTGCCCGGCCGGATCTGGACCGCCTTCATGAAGACGGCCGGGTAGCGGAGTGATCGGGGCTCCGGCCCGGCGCCCGGCAGGCGACGGGACAGGCTTCGGGCAGGGCGTCGACCACGACGCCGATCGAGGGGCGCGCGGCCGAGGCGGACCGCCAGACGACGAAGATCCGGCGACGAGGGCCGTCCGCCAGAGGCACGAACCGCACCGGAGCGGAGGCCGGTTCACGTCCCAGGCGCGGGATGAGGGCGACGCCCAGCCCGGCCGCGACCAGCGCGAGCTGCGTCGGGTGTTCCGCGGCGGTGTGGGCGATGCGGGCGCCCCTGAGATTGCGCACCAGCCAGGTGTGGCACAGCTGTCCGTCGTTCGAGGTGATCCATTCCTCGTCGCGGAGCTCGTCCAGGCTGAGCCTCGGACGGTCGGCGAGCCGGTGGTCCCCGGGCAGGGCGATGTCGTAGGTGTCGTCCACGAGGGCGCGCTGCTCCAACCCCGGGGGCAGGACGAGCGGATCGTCGATCCACTCCTCGACGACCGCCAGGTCGACCAGCCCTCGGCGCACCGCCGGGATCGCCTCGTACGGCTCCTGCTCCCGCGCCGACACGGTCAGACCCGGGTACCGCGACCGTAGGGCCCGCAGTGTCGGCGGGAGCAGCCCGCGGGCTGCGGTGGGGAAGGCCGCGATGGTGAGACTCCCGCTCACCACTGTGCGGTGCTGCTCCATCGTCGCCATGACGCGCTCGGCCTGCGCCAGCAGTCCCGCCGCCTGGTCGGCCAACAGGACGCCGGCCTCGGTCAGGCGGATGCCGCGTCCCTGACGTTCCGACAGGTGAGTACCGGTCTCCTGCTCCAGCCGGGCCATCTGTTGTGAGATTGCCGACGTGGTGACGTGCAGGAGTCGTGCTGCGCCCACGACCGATCCGGTCGTGGCAACCGCGTGCAGCACGCGCAGGCGCTCGAGGTTCAACATCTCAGTGATGCTACGAGATGCAGTCCACATATAGTCACTTGTGTCTGCTGGTGATCGAACACCAGAGTGAGCGTCTGCTCGTGACGAAATTACAGCAGACCCAACGTCAGTGCCCGCACAACCAGGGTGCCTCCCCACGCTCGAACACCAGGAAGGCAGCATCACCATGTCCAGTCTGCGCAAGAAGATCGCGCTGATCGCCGCCGCGTCCGGCCTCGCCGTCAGCACGGTGGCCCTCGCCACCCCGGCCAGCGCCGACGTCATCACGGGGGGAGGAGATCGGGGCCTTTGCCAGTACCGAGTCTGCATGTCGTACAACGGCGGCGGCGAGGGCGCCTGGTTCAGGTCGAACTACGCAGAGGTGACCGACCTGGCCGGCTGGGAATTCGGCCTGGGCGCCTTCAACAACTCCAACCAGTGGAACGGTGACGGCCTGCCCGTCAAGAATGCCGCGGCCTGGATCGTCAACACCGGCTCCCAGGACATCTACGTGTACGTCAACAGCAAGGCCTACGGATGGGGCGCCTACGACGTGGTCTACCCCGGGAATGCCGGCGACCTGCAGGTCACCCGCAACAACGAGGCCTCGTACTCGGTCAACGTCTACTCGTGATCGTCGACGGCTGACGGCTGACGGCTGACGGCTGACGGTCGTCGGTTCCAGGCCGAGGTCGGCGCAGTACTTCTTGGCCCGCTCGACGCCGTCCCGCAGGTGGCTCGGCTGCACCCGGGAGGACCCGAGGATGGTGCCGCC
>NZ_JBSFGK010000039.1:39661-75015 GCF_053596495.1 Kitasatospora sp. NPDC001683 | reverse complement strand
GCTTGACGCCCCGTCCGACGTTTCAAACTCTAGCCGATCCCCGCTCCGAAAAGCGAATCCAGCCGAGTCCGACCGCAATCCGATAAAACGCGCACGCCGAATACGCGCCGAGCCGCGACGCGAAAACGCGAAACGACCGGCACGAGCCGAGAAGTGGTGTTTCAGAGGATTGGCTACCCCGGGACCGTCCGCGCAGACGCGTGTCCGGTGCTCCCTGCCAGGCAGCTCGAAGAACTGTACGCGCTTCGGCGTCCGGATGCAAACGACGTGCAAAAGGGGCCGGCCGTACCCCGGGGAGGGGTCCGGCCGGCCGGGTCAGGGGGCTCAGCTGTTGGTGGGGAAGCCGAGGTTGATGCCGCCGTGCGACGGGTCCAGCCAGCGCTGGGTCACCGCCTTGCCGCGGGTGAAGAACTGCACGCCGTCCGGGCCGTACGCGTGGGCGTCGCCGAACAGGGAGGCCTTCCAGCCGCCGAAGGAGTAGTAGGCGACCGGCACCGGGATCGGCACGTTGATGCCGACCATGCCGACCTCCACCTCGAACTGGAAGCGCCGGGCCGCGCCACCGTCGTTGGTGAAGAGCGCGGTGCCGTTGCCGTACGGGTTCGCGTTGATGAGCGCCAGGCCCTCCTCGTAGGAGGCGACGCGCACGACGGAGAGCACCGGGCCGAAGATCTCGTCGTTGTAGACGGACATGCCGGGCTTCACGTGGTCGAACAGCGTCGGGCCGAGCCAGAAGCCGTCGCTGGTCGGGCTGCCGTTCGCGTCCTCGGGGGCGATCGGGTGCTTGCGGCCGTCCACGGCGAGCTCGGCACCGTCGGCGACGCCGGACTCGACGTAGGAGGTGACCTTGTCGCGGTGCTGGCCGGTCACCAACGGGCCCATCTCCGAGTCGCCGTTGCAGCCGGGGCCGACCTTCAGACCGGCGATCCGCTGCTTGATCTTGTCGACCAGCTCGTCGCCGATCGGGTCGACCGCGACCAGGACGGAGACGGCCATGCAGCGCTCGCCGGCCGCGCCGAAGCCGGCGTTGACGGCTGCGTCGGCGGCGAGGTCGAGGTCGGCGTCGGGCAGCACCAGCATGTGGTTCTTCGCGCCGCCCAGGGCCTGCACGCGCTTGCCGTAGCGGGTGCCGGTCTCATAGACGTAGCGGGCGATCGGGGTGGAGCCGACGAAGCTGACGGACTTGATGTCCGGGTGCTCCAGCAGGCGGTCGACGGCCACCTTGTCGCCGTGCACGACGTTGAAGACGCCGTCCGGCAGACCGGCCTCCTTCCACAGCGCGGCCAGGAAGTTGGCCGCGGACGGGTCCTTCTCCGAGGGCTTCACCACGACCGTGTTGCCGGCCGCGATGGCGATCGGGAAGAACCACATCGGCACCATGGCCGGGAAGTTGAACGGCGAGATGACCGCGACCGGGCCGAGCGGCTGGCGGATCGAGTAGACGTCGATGCCGGTGGAGGCCTGCTCGGTGAAGCCGCCCTTGAGCAGCTGCGGGATGCCGCAGGCGTACTCGACGACCTCCAGGCCGCGGGCGATCTCGCCCAGCGCGTCCGAGTGCACCTTGCCGTGCTCGGACACGATGATCGCGGCCAGCTCGTCCCGGCGGGCGTTCAGCAGCTCGCGGAAGGCGAAGAGCACCGAGGTCCGCTTGGCCACCGAGGCGCTGCGCCACTCGGCGAAGGCCGAGGCCGCGGCGGCGACGGCCTGGTCGACCTCGGCGATCCCCGCGAAGTCCACCTGGCCGGCGACCTGGCCGGTGGCCGGGTCGAAGACGTCACCGCGACGGGGCGCCGCACCGGCGGTGGCGACCGGCTGGCCGGCGATCCAGTGAATGATGTGCTTGCTCAAGTCCGTCTGCCTCCGAAGTCCCGGGCGGCGTCCTGCCACCGGTCCGGTCTGACGCCGCCCCGCGAGAGGGCCGGGCGACGGGGAATTCACGGGGCTACCGCGCTCGTCTCCCAGTCTGCTGGCCGCCGGCGCGCGGCTCAACGAACAGCCTGACGGGGATCGCGGATTCAGCCTTACAGGTCGTCCGGTCACTGCGCCGAATGGACGAAGCCCGAGGTGGCCTCAGGACTCCTCGTCCTCCAGGTACGGATCGTGCAACCCGTCCGCCGCCTCCTGGGTCTCCAGCAGGTCCAGCCGCAGGTCCTGCGCCCAGGCCAGGGCCCATCGCTTGAGCCCGTCCACCGCCCCGGCCTCGACGCCCCGGGCCCGGAACCGGCCGTCCGCCGCCTCGGCCAGCGTCTCCAGCCGGTCGGCGAGGCCGTCCGGCTGGAACTCCGGGTCCAGCTCCGCCGCCAGGGCGAGCAGTTCACCCTCCCGGTAGTTCCGGGTGAGGGCGTGCACGTCGATCAGGTCGCGCGGCATGCCGCGGTCGACCAGCAGTGCGGTGGTGAGCGCCGCCGCGTCCTCCAGGGCGACCACCGGCAGGACGACCGGAGGCTCGCCGGGCTCCGGGATGCCGAAGTCCAGCCGGACCGGCCGGTGACCGAGCGGTTCCTTCCGCAGCTCCACCGGGTGCGACCGCCCGCCCAGTGTCAGCCGTACGGTCAGCTGTTCCAGTCGCGGTGTGCCGGGCCGCTCGGCGACCCCGCCGCCCGCCGCGCGGTACGCCTCCGCGAGCGCGGCCGCGACCTCCGGCAGGTCGGCGTCGCCGGTGGCCAGGGTGAGTCCGTCCTGCGGACAGGCCGGGACACCGTGGGCGCGCAGCGCGTGCCCACCGGCCAGCGCCAGACCGTACCGGGTGCAGACGGGCCCGGCCAGGACGGCCAGGCGGAGCTGGGCGGGGCCCGGTCGGAGGGACGCGTCGACGGCGTGCGGGGCGGTGGTCACGCCTCCAGTCTGACCCGAGCGCCCGCCCCGCGCGCCACCGCCGTGAGCCCGCCGCCGGTGCTACCAGCCGCCGAGCCCGGCCGCCGCCTCGTGCAGGGCCAGCTCCAGCAGCACCGGGTCTCGTTGAGCCGCCCCGAGCCGTCGGGCGGCACCAGCCAGCGCACGGCCCGGCTGCCGCGTCCGGGGTGCGGGACGACGGTCCAGGTGCTCTCTCCCGCGCAGCGCACGCCGGTGCCGATCC
Organism: Kitasatospora sp. NPDC001683; assembly: GCF_053596495.1. NCBI lineage: Bacteria > Bacillati > Actinomycetota > Actinomycetes > Kitasatosporales > Streptomycetaceae > Kitasatospora > Kitasatospora sp. NPDC001683. The sequence continues at coordinate 71,939 of NZ_JBSFGK010000039.1, read as the reverse complement.
AATGGGCGGCGGTGCCGACCGGCACCAGGAAGCTGACCTGCTCCTCCCCGGTCTCGGTGAGGACCGGCCCGCAGGAGACGGGCTCCAGGACGGCCAGGGCCGGACGCCCGAGCCGGCCGGGGACGGTGAGGACGTCCCAGCGACGCCCGGCCGGTAGCGGCATCAGGCCCAGCCCGGTGCGTTCCCACTGCTTCCGGAAGGCCTCCGGCCAGCAGCTGGGAGACGCTGGTGACCTCCCTCCCCCTGGTCGCCTTGCGGTTGTAGGCGACCACGGTCTGGATGCCGGCCCAGGGGTGGGTGTAGAGCCGGCCCGGGTCCCAGTCGGGGGCGCGGAAGCGGGCCTCGACGTTGGTGATCGCGGTGGTGACGTTCGCCGGGTTCAGCTTCTGCGCCCAGCCGAGCCGGATCAGCCGGGCGGCCATCCAGTCGGTGAGCACCACAGGTCGCGGCCGGCGTCCTGGCCGGCCGCCGGCTGCGGCGTGACCTTGCCGAAGAACTCGACGTTGTCGTTGACGTCCTCGTTGTACTTGACCCTGATGCCGGTGGCCGCGGTGAAGGCGTCCAGGATGCCGTGCTTCTGCTTGTCCTTCTCGTCGGCGTCCAGTGCAGCGGCCAGTTGGAGAAGTCGACCTCCTTCTCGCTGTCCGAGAGGTCCTTGACGGCGTTGGCGGTCGAGTCCCCGGTCGCCCGGGGCGCGGCGGGGATTGCCGCAGGCGGCCAGGGTGCCCGCCCCGGCGGTCAGTGCGGCGGCGCGCAGCAGGGTGCGCCGGCCGACCGCGGCCCGGCCGCTGGTCAGGCTGCGTTCCCAGGCCCTGCGAACCGGTTCGGGCAGACCGTCGGTGAGCTCGTCGAACGCCTTGAACGCCATGGAACGGGCCTCCTGGGAAAGGACGGGTGCGTGGGGGCGCACCGGTCATCGGTCTCCGAAGACGGTGCGGTGCCAGCCCTTGCGGGCGACCGCGGTGGTGTCGAACATGACGTGCTTGACCTGGGTGTACTCGTCCAGCGAGTACTGGGACATGTCCTTGCCGTAGCGGGACGCCTTGTAACTGCCGTGCGGCATCTCGCTGGTATCGGAATGTGGTCGTTGACCCAGACGCACCCGGCGGCGATCTACCGGGCGGCGCGCAGCGAGCGGTGCACGTCGGTCGTCCAGGCGGAGGCGGCGAGGCCGTACGGGGTGTCGTTGGCCAGCCGCAGGCCCTCGTCGTCGCCGTCGAAGGGCAGCACCACCAGCACCGGGCCGGACACCTCGCCCTGGACGACCTCGCTGTCCTGGGCCGCGCCGGTGATCAGGGTGGGCCTCGACGGGGTTGACGACCTGGAAGGGTTCGCCGCTCCCCCGGGTCTGCCGGCCCGCGATGTACTGCGCGCCCGCGTCGAAGTGCCGGCCGTTCGGCCGCGCGCCGCGGTGAAACGCTTGCCAATTGCGGGTTGACGTGACAACAACCGTGACAACGGTCACTTCGACAGCCTCGACACGAAGGGCCTTACAGGGTGAAGCCACTTCGTAGGGGCGACAGGTCGTTCGGAGGATGGATGATTCACCTGACACCCTGTCCAGCCCGTTCCCCCGCCCCTGGGAGGCCCGCGATGCTCCCCACCGTCGCCCGCGTGCTCGACCTGGAGGTGATGCGGCGCGGCCTGCCCCAGGTGGTGGCCGGCGCCGACCGCCTGGAGCGGCCGGTCCGCTGGGTCCACGTCAGCGAACTGCCCGACGTCGCCGGGATGCTGCAGGGCGGCGAGCTGGTGCTGACCACCGGCATCGCGCTGCCCGAGGACCGCGAGGGCCTGGCCCGCTACGTCCGCGACCTGGACGAGGTCGGCGTGGCCGGTCTGGTGGTCGAGTTCGGCCGGCGCTACTTCGACTCGCTGCCGCGCGCCCTGGTGCACGCCGCCGAGCAGCGCGGACTGCCGCTGATCACGCTCCGCCGCGAGGTGCGCTTCGTCGCCGTCACCGAGGCCGTGCACGCCCTGGTGGTGAACGCCCAGCTGGAGCAGCTGCGGATCTCCGAATCGGTCCACCAGGTGTTCAACGAGCTGGTGGTGGAGGGCGCCGAGCCGCCCGAGGTGATCCGCCAGGTCGCCCGGATGGCCGGGGCGCCGGTGGTCCTGGAGAACCTGGCCCACCAGGTGCTCGCCCACGACACCGCCGGCTGCCCGGAGGCCGAACTGCTGGAGGACTGGGAGCGCCGCTCGCGCGGGGTCCGTCCGCCCGGCCGCACCGGCCACGACCCGCGCAGCGGCTGGCTGGTGACCACCGTCGGCGCCCGCGGCCAGGACTGGGGCCGGCTGGTGCTGGTCCAGGAGCCCGGCCCGCTGCCGGAGGGCGAGCCACACCCCCATGCCATGCTGCTGGAGCGCGGCGCCTCGGCGCTGGCGCTCAACCGGCTGGTGGTGCGCGACCGGGAGAGCCTGGAGCGGCAGACCCACCGCACCCTGCTCTCCGGCATCCTGACCCACGCGCTGACCGTCTCCGAGGTGGCCCTGCGCGCCCAGGCGCTCGGCGTCCCGCTGGACGGCCGACGGCTGGTCGGCGTGGTGCTGCGCCAGCGCCGCGGGCCGATCCCGGCCGCGCTGGAGGCGCAGGCCCGGCTGCGCGACTTCACCGAGTTGGCCGCCGGCGCGGTCCGGAGCTGCCGGCTCCCCGCCCTGGTCGGCGCGCTGGACGACGAGGGCGTCGGCCTGCTGGTCGCGCTCGGCGCCCAGCAGGACGAGCACGCCGCACTGGACGCCTTCTCGGCCGCCCTGCGCCGGATGTCCGCCGAGGCCGACCGGGACGGCGCCGACGCCCCGGGCCCGGTGATCGCGGTCGGCTCCTCGGTCGGCTCGGTCCGCGACGCCCGGCGCACCCTGCTGGAGGCCGCCCAGGTCGCCGACGCGGCCCTGCACGACGCGCCCGGCGGCGGCCGCACCGCCTCCTACTACCGGCTGCCGGACGTGCGGCTGCGCGGCCTGCTCCACCTGCTGCGCGACGACGCCCGCCTGCAGACGTACGTGGAACGGGAGTTGGGCCCGCTGCTGGCCCACGACGCCGAGCACAACGGCCAGTTGGTGCAGATGCTGCGGATCTACCTGGAGCAGGGCCGGAACAAGTCGGCGGCCGCCGACGCCGCCCACCTGTCCCGACCGTCCTTCTACGACCGGCTGCACAAGGTCGAGCGGATCCTCGGCGTCGACCTCGACCAGGTGGAGTCCTGCCTGTCCCTGCACGTCGCGCTGCTCGCGCTGGACGCCGTCCGCCGGTAGGACCTCACCTGGGGGCCTTCCGGAACGTGGGACGGCCCCGGACACGCCGTGCCCGGGGCCGTCTCCTGGGAGGTGCGTCAGACAGTGTGCGCGTCGGTGAGCGACAGCACCTCGTCCAGCACCGCGAGGCCGGCCTTGGCCTCCTCCTCGGTGACGGTGCACGGCGGGACGACGTGGAAGCGGTTCATGTTGACGAACGGCCAGAGCCCGCGCTGCTTGCAGGCCGCGGACAGCTCGGCCATCGGGGCGTTGTCGGCGCCCGCGGCGTTGTACGGCACCAGCGGCTCGCGGGTCTCCCGGTCCTTGACCAGGTCGAGCGCCCAGAACACGCCGAGGCCGCGCACCTCGCCGATCGAGGGGTGCCGCTCGGCCAGCTCGCGCAGACCGGGGCCGAGCACCGTCTCGCCGATGTGCTTGGCGTTCTCGACGATGCCCTCCTCCGCCATCGCGTTGATGGTGGCCACCGCCGAGGCGCAGGCCAGCGGGTGCCCGGAGTAGGTGAGCTTGCCGGGGAACGGCCGATCGGCGAAGGTGGCGGCGATCTCGGCGCTGATCGCCACCCCGCCCAGCGGCACGTAGCCCGAGTTGACGCCCTTGGCGAAGGTCATGAGGTCCGGCACGACGCCCCAGTGGTCGGCGGCGAACCACTCGCCGGTGCGGCCGAAGCCGGCCATCACCTCGTCCAGGATGAACACGATCCCGTAGCGGTCGCAGATCTCCCGCACCCCGGCCAGGTACCCCGGCGGCGGGACCAGGATGCCCGCGGTGCCGACCACCGTCTCCAGGATGACCGCCGCGACGGTGCCCGGCCCCTCGAAGGCGATCACCTGTTCCAGGTGCTCCAGCGCGCGCTCGCACTCCTGCGCCTCGTTCTCGGCGTGGAAGTTGGAGCGGTAGGCGTACGGGCCCCAGAAGTGCACCACCCCGGAGACTCCGGTCTCGTTGGCCCAGCGCCGCGGGTCGCCGGTGAGGGCGATCGCGTTGGCGGTGGCGCCGTGGTACGAGCGGTAGGTGGACAGCACCTTCTGCCGGCCGCTGTGCAGCCGGGCCAGTCGAACGGCGTTCTCCACGGCCTCGGCGCCGCCGTTGGTGAAGAAGATCTTGTCCAGGTCCCCCGGGGTGCGCTCGGCGATCAGCCGGGCGGCCTCGCTGCGCGACTCGACCGCGAAGCCGGGGGCGATGGTGCAGAGCTTCGCCGCCTGCTCCTGGATCGCGGCGACCACCTTCGGGTGCTGGTGGCCGATGTTGGTGTTGACCAGCTGCGAGGAGAAGTCGAGGTAGCGGTTGCCGTCGTAGTCCCAGAAGTACGAGCCCTCGGCGCCGGCCACCGCGAGGGGGTCGATCAGCGCCTGGGCGGACCACGAGTGGAAGACGTGCGCGCGGTCGGCGGCCTTGACGGCCTGGCCGGCGGCTGAGTCGGCGGTGGGGATGCTCATGCGGTAAGGCTAGGACGGGCCACCGGGGAAGTGCAGCTTCATCTTGTCAGTCGGTCGCGCGATCCGCCGACAGGGTGCAAAGCGACGGGGCCCGGATCGAAAAGACCCGGACCCTTGTCAGTTCATACGACCTGCACGTCGCCTCAGATGGCCGTCATGCTGCGCTCGACGGTCCTGACCCGCTAGATCGCGGTCATGACGTGCTTCACCCGGGTGTAGTCCTCGAAGCCGTACGAGGAGAGGTCCTTGCCGTAGCCGGACTTCTTGAAGCCGCCGTGCGGCATCTCGGCGACCAGCGGGATGTGGGTGTTGATCCAGACGCAGCCGAAGTCCAGGCGGCGCGACATCCGCATGGCGCGGGCGTGGTCCTTGGTCCACACCGAGGAGGCCAGCGCGTACTCGACGCCGTTGGCGTACTCGACGGCCTGGTCCTCGTCGGTGAACTTCTGCACGGTGATGACCGGGCCGAAGACCTCGTTCTGGACGATCTCGTCGTCCTGGTTCAGTCCGGAGACGACGGTCGCGGCGTAGAAGTAGCCCTTGTCGCCGACCCGGTGGCCACCGGCCTCGACCTTGGCGTGGGCGGGCAGCCGCTCGATGAAGCCGGAGACCTGCTTCAGCTGGTTGGCGTTGTTCAGCGGGCCGTACAGCACGTCCTCGTCGTCCGCGCCACCGGTCTTGGTCTCGGCCGCGGCCTTGGCCAGCGCCTCGACGAAGGCGTCGTGGATCGACTCGTGCACCAGCACGCGGGTGGCGGCGGTGCAGTCCTGGCCGGCGTTGAAGTAGCCCGCCACCGAGATGCCCTCGACGGCCTCGGCGATGTCGGCGTCCTCGAAGACCACGACCGGGGCCTTGCCGCCCAGCTCCAGGTGGACGCGCTTGACGTCCTTGGAGGCGGACTCGGCGACCTGGATGCCGGCCCGGACCGAACCGGTGATGGAGGCCATCGCCGGGACGGGGTGCTCGACCATCAGCCTGCCGGTCTCGCGGTCGCCGCAGATGACGTTGAAGACGCCGGCCGGCAGCTCCAGCTCCTTGAGGATGCCGCCGATGATCTCGGCCAGCAGCACGGTGGAGGCCGGGGTGGTGTCCGAGGGCTTGAGGACGACGGTGTTGCCCGCGGCGATGGCCGGGGCGAACTTCCAGACCGCCATCATCATCGGGTAGTTCCACGGCGCGACCTGGGCGCAGACGCCGACCGGCTCGCGGCGGATGATCGAGGTCATCCCGTCCATGTACTCACCGGCGGCCTTGCCCTCCAGCAGGCGGGCGGCGCCGGCGAAGAAGCGGATCTGGTCCACCATCGGGCCGATCTCCTCGGAGAGGGTCAGCGCGCGGGGCTTGCCGGTGTTGCGCACCTCGGCGTCGACGATCTCGTCGGCCCGGGCCTCGACCGCGTCGGCGATCTTGAGCAGCAGCTTCTGGCGGGTGCTCGGGGTGGCGTCGCGCCAGACCGGGAACGCGGCGGCGGCCGAGGCCATGGCGGCGTCCACGTCAGCGGCACCGGACAGCGGCGACGTCGCGTACACCTCGCCGGTGGCGGGGTCGACGATGTCGAGGGTGCGGCCGTCAGCCGCGTCGACGAACTCACCGTTGATGTAGTTGCGCAGCGTACGAAGGTCGCTCACGGGTCTCTCCTCGGTCTGGGCCTGCGGCGTTGCAGATTCCGGCGCCATGGTACGTCGGCGGGTCCGGCCTACGAAGGGCGCCGAGTGGCCGGGCGCCAAGCGGCGCGGTCCACTGGTGGCGGAATGCGCGCCGCCCGGCGGGGGCGCGCGCGTACCGTGCCAGGGTAGCCGCAACACTGCCGGTATCGACAGACGTATCGCCAATACGCAATGAAATCCGCAAGGGATTTCCAAGATCACGACGAAATCAGCAGTTTCCACGCTTGCGAACGGAGGAACGATCAGGCACAGTGGCGGCGTGGCCAACCGCGACCGGAACGCGAGCGTTCCCCTCGACGCCGCCTCCAAGGCGATCATCGAGCAGCTCCAGGAGGACGGGCGCCGCCCGTACGCCGCCATCGGCAAGGCCGTCGGCCTGTCCGAGGCAGCCGTACGGCAGCGCGTCCAGAAGCTGCTCGACCAAGGCGTGATGCAGATCGTCGCCGTCACGGACCCGCTCACCGTCGGCTTCACCCGCCAGGCGATGGTCGGCATCCGGGTCGAGGGCGACATCGAGCCCGTCGCCGACGCGCTGGCCGCCCTCGACGAGGTCGACTACGTCGTCTGCACCGCAGGCTCGTTCGACCTCCTGGCCGAGCTGGTCTGCGAGGACGACGAGCACCTGCTCGAACTGATCAACAAGCGCATCCGCGCGCTTCCCGGCGTGCGGAGCACCGAGAGCTTCGTTTACCTGAAGCTCCGGAAACAGACCTACACCTGGGGCACCCGATGACAGCCGACCCGGCGCAGAAGGACCTTTCCAAGACCGCCTACGACCACCTGTGGATGCACTTCACCCGCATGTCGTCGTACGAGAACTCCCCCGTGCCGACCATCGTCAAGGGCGAGGGCACGTACATCTGGGACGACAAGGGCCGGAAGTACATCGACGGCCTGGCCGGCCTGTTCGTCGTGCAGGCCGGTCACGGCCGCACCGAGCTCGCCGAGGTCGCCGCCAAGCAGGCCAAGGAACTCGCGTTCTTCCCGATCTGGAGCTACGCGCACCCCAAGGCCGTCGAGCTGGCCGAGCGCCTGGCCAACTACGCCCCGGGCGACCTGAACAAGGTCTTCTTCTCCACCGGTGGCGGCGAGGCGGTCGAGACCGCCTGGAAGCTCGCCAAGCAGTACTTCAAGCTGACCGGCAAGCCGACCAAGTACAAGGTCATCTCCCGCGCCATCGCCTACCACGGCACCCCCCAGGGCGCGCTGTCCATCACCGGCCTGCCGGGCCTGAAGGCCCCGTTCGAGCCGCTGGTGCCGGGCACCCACAAGGCCCCGAACACCAACATCTACCGCGCCCCGCACTACCTCGAGGGCCCCGACGGCACCGTCGACCCCGAGGCGTACGGCCGCTGGTGCGCCGACCAGGTCGAGGAGGCCATCCTCTTCGAGGGCCCCGAGACCGTCGCCGCCGTCTTCGTCGAGCCGGTGCAGAACGCCGGTGGCTGCTTCCCGCCGCCGCCCGGCTACTTCCAGCGCCTGCGCGAGATCTGTGACCGCCACGACGTGCTGCTGGTCTCCGACGAGGTCATCTGCGCCTTCGGCCGCCTCGGCACCATGTTCGGCGCCGACAAGTTCGGCTACGTGCCGGACATGATCACCTGCGCCAAGGGCATGACCTCGGGCTACTCCCCGATCGGCGCCACGATCATCTCCGACCGCATCGCCGAGCCGTTCTACAAGGGTGACAACACCTTCCTGCACGGCTACACCTTCGCCGGTCACCCGGTCTCCTCGGCCGTGGCGCTCGCCAACCTCGACATCTTCGAGCGCGAGGGCCTGAACCAGAAGGTGCTCGACAACGAGGCTGCCTTCCTGGGCACCCTGAGCAAGCTGCGCGACCTGCCGATCGTCGGCGACGTCCGCGGCAACGGCTACTTCTACGGCATCGAGCTCGTGAAGGACAAGGTCACCAAGGAGACCTTCAACGAGGAGGAGACCGAGCGCGTGCTCTACGGCTTCCTCTCGAAGGCCCTCTTCGACAACGGCCTGTACTGCCGCGCCGACGACCGTGGCGACCCGGTCGTCCAGCTGGCCCCGCCGCTGATCTCCGACCAGTCGACCTTCGACGAGATCGAGCAGATCCTGCGGACCAGCCTCACCGACGCGTGGGCGAAGCTCTGACCACCTGAGCCCTCTTCCCCACCCTCCGCCGAAGGGCGGTCCCGCTCCCCGCGGGGCCGCCCTTCGGCGTTCCCGCCACCGCCACCGAACATCACAGTCGCACGACCAAACATGCCTGAATGCGGGTGATTTGCCCGTGATGGCCCAGTGCGCCGCAACCGCGGCCGGTCCCGGTCGTTCTAATCTGACGACTGTCATATCCCTGCGGCCACCCAGGATGGAACCTCATGTCAGCGGCACCGCCTGACAACGACGTGCTGTGGGCCCGGGGGATCGTCAAGTCCCACTACGGCACCCCGGCCCTGCGCGGCATCTCCATCGGCGTCCGCGATGGCGAGGTGCTCGCCGTCACCGGCCCGCGCGGCTCCGGCAAGAGCACCCTGCTCGGCTGCCTCTCCGCCCAACTCCCGGTCGACAAGGGCGAGGTCTGGTTCAACAGCTCCCCCGTGCACACCCTCGGCCGGGCCGGCCGCGAACGGCTGCGCCGCGACCGCTTCGGCTTCGTCGGCTCCGAACCGCACCTGGTGCCCGAACTGACCGCCCGCGAGAACGTCGCCCTGCCGCTGCTGCTCGCCGGCGCCGGCAACAAGGCCGCCTACACCGCCGCCGACGAGTGGCTGGAACGCCTCGACGTCGGCGACATCGCCCGGCACCGGCCCGACCGGCTGGTCCAGAGCCAGTGCCAGCGGATCGCCGTGGCCCGCGCCCTCGCGCCGCTGCCGCCCGTCGTCTTCGCCGACGACCCCACCGCCCCGCTGCACCGCGAGGCCGCCGACCAGGTCCTGCGGATACTGACCAGCGCGGCCCGCTCGCACCAGCTCACCCTCGTCCTGGCCACCCACGACCCCGAGCTCGTCCGGTTCGCGGACCGCGCCGTCGCCCTCGTCGACGGACGGCTCACCGCCCCCGCCGCACCCGTCTCGCGCGGCACCGCCGCCCCGGGCCCGGCCGGCGCCTCCACCGTCACGGCCACCCGCCGCTGACGAGGCCGAACCGCTGAAAGAGTCGACGTGTTCTACCTCCGTCTGGCCCGGGGCTACCGGGTGCCCGACCTCGGCCGCTGGCTGCTCACCGCACTGGCGGCCGCCGTCGTCGCCGCCTTCCTGCTGCGCTCCCTCGGCCGGGCGCTGAGCGACCCGCTCGGCGGCGCCGACGCGCTGGTCCGGTTGCTCTGGTGCCTGCCCCCGCTCGCCGCCGTCGCCTGGTTCGCGGCCGTCGCCGCCCGCTCGGTGCCCGCCCGGCGCCCCGAACGGATCGCCGGCCTCACCGCCGCCGGGGCCGGCTCCCGGCGGATCCGCGCCCTGATCGCCGTCGAGGTCGTCCTCGCCTGCACCCTCGGCAGCGTGCTCACCCTGCTGCTCTTCCTGGTGCTGCGCAACGACATCGCCGGACCCTCGCTCGCCCCCGACCTCGGCATGGGCGTGCCGCTGCCGGCCGCCGCACCGGTCACCCTGCTCGCCCTGGTCCCGCTCACCGCCGGCATCGCCGCCGGCTGCTCGGTGCCCGTCGCCGAGACCCTGCCCGGCGGCCGCACCCGCGGCCGCACCGGCTTCGGCCCGCTGCGGATCGCCGTACCGATCGGGCTGGTGGTGATCGGCGCCGCGCTCGAACTCATCGCCCTGCGGCCCGGCGCCCCCGCCGACGGCCGCCCGATCCACCTGCCCGCCGGGCTCGGCACCACCAGCACCGCCGCCCTCGGTGGCTGGGCCGCCGGCGCACTCGGCCTCGCCCTGCTCACCGGCCCGCTGCTCGCCTGGACCGGACGGCTGCTCGCCCTCGGTCGGCCCACCCCGCTGCGGCTGCTGGCCGGGCGCGGCCTCACCGCCCAGGCCCGCCGGCTCGGCCCGCCGCTGGCCGTCCTCACCCTGGTCATCGCCCTGGTGCTGACCACCATCCGCTACTGGATCGGCACGCCGGACAGCGCCGACGCGCTGCCCGCCGTCGAGGCCTGCCTGGTGCTCGGCTGCGCGGCCGCCGCGGTGATCGCCCGGCTCGCCGAGGTGCGCACGGACCGCCGGGATGTCACCGAAGCGCTGCTGCGCCTCGGTGCCTCGCCCCGGCTGCTGTTCGGCGCGGTCGCGCTGCGCACCCTCGCGGTGGGCACCACGCTGCTGGTGACCGGCGGGACGACCGCCGCGCTGGCGGCCGCCGGGCTGCGGTAGCCCCCCGCTCCCCCGCTCAGCCCGCCGCGGCGAGCTGGCCGCAGGCGCCGTCGATCTCCTGGCCGCGGGTGTCGCGGACGGTCGTGGGCACGCCGTGCGACTGGAGCCGGCGGACGAACTCCCGCTCGTCCTCCGGGCGGGAGGCCGTCCACTTGGAACCCGGGGTCGGGTTCAGCGGGATCAGGTTGACGTGCACCCGGTGGTTCTTGATCAGCCGTCCGAGCAGGTCCGCCCGCCACGCCTGGTCGTTGATGTCCTTGATCAGCGCGTACTCGATGGAGATCCGGCGGCCGGACTTCTCCGCGTAGTTCCAGGCCGCGTCCAGCACCTCGGCGACCTTCCACCGGGTGTTCACCGGGACCAGTTCGTCGCGCAACTCGTCGTCCGGGGCGTGCAGCGACAGCGCCAGGCGGCAGCTGAGACCCTCGTCGGCCAGCCGGTTCATCGCCGGGACGAGGCCGACGGTGGAGACGGTGATGCCGCGCTGGGACAGGCCGAAGCCGTCCGGCGCCGGGTCGGTGAGCCGGCGGATCGCGGCCAGCACCCGGTTGTAGTTGGCCAGCGGCTCGCCCATGCCCATGAAGACCACGTTGGACAGCCGCGCCTCGCCGCCCGGGATCTCACCGGCCTTCAGCGCGCGCATCCCGGCGGCGATCTGCTCGACGATCTCGCCGGTGGACAGGTTGCGGGTCAGCCCGGCCTGACCGGTGGCGCAGAACGGGCAGTTCATGCCGCAGCCGGCCTGCGAACTGATGCACATGGTGACCCGGTCGGGGTAGCGCATCAGCACCGACTCGACGAGCGTGCCGTCGAACAGCTTCCAGAGCGTCTTGCGGGTGGCGTCGTCGTCGCAGGAGACGTGCCGCACCACCGACATCAGCTCGGGCAGCAGGCTCTCGGTGAGCTTCTCCCGACTGGCGGCGGGGATGTCCGTCCAGCTCGCCGGGTCGTTCGACATCCGGCCGAAGTAGTGGTTGGAGAGCTGCTTGGCGCGGAACGGCTGCTCGCCCAGCTCGGCGACGGCCTCCTTGCGCTCGGCGGGGCTCAGGTCGGCGAGGTGTCGCGGGGGCTTGGCGCCGCGCGGCGCGACAAAGGTGAGTTCTCCGGGCTTAGGCATGGTTGTTCCAGTGTCGCAGACGTGCGAGGGCCCCGGACGCCTGGCGTCCGGGGCCCGCACTCGGATCCGTGGGTCAGCTGCCGACGAAGGCCGCCAGCAGCAGCCAGACCACCGGGGCGGTCGGCAGGAGAGAGTCCAGCCGGTCCATGATGCCGCCGTGGCCGGGCAGCAGGGTGCCCATGTCCTTGATCCCGAGGTCGCGCTTGATCATCGACTCGCCCAGGTCGCCCAGGGTCGCGGTGACCGCGGCGCAGCCGCCCAGGATCAGGCCCTGCCACCAGCTGCCGCCGTCGATGATCAGCTGCATCAGCACTGCACCCGCCAGCATCGACAGACCGATGCCGCCGGCCAAGCCCTCGCGGGTCTTGCCGGGACTGATCGTCGGGGCCAGCTTGGTCCTGCCGAACTTGTAACCCACCGCGTAGGCGCCGGTGTCGCTGCAGATCGTGACGATAAGGAAGAGCACGATCCGCTGGGGGCCGTCGTCGGCCGCCAGCATCATCGCCACGAAGGTCGCCAGGAACGGCACGTAGAAGGCGGTGAACACACCCGCCGTTATGTCCCGCAGGTAGTTCTCCGGCGGCTGGGCCATCCGCCAGACCATCACCGCCAACCCGGTCAGCGCCAGTGCGGCCGCGGCCCACTGGACGCCGGCCCAGTAGCCGCAGGCGACCATCGCGACACCGCCCACCACCAGCGGGACCAGCGGCGCCTTGATCTGCTTGCGCTCGGCGAGCCGGGTGGTCAGCTCCCAACTGCCGACCGCCACCGCAGCCATCACGACGAACAGGAACAGCGCCTTCACCACGAACAGCGAGGCGACGATCACCGCGCCGAGGCCCACTCCCACGCCTATGGCGGCCTGGAGGTTACGGCCACCGCGCTGCTTGCGCGGCTCCGGCTGCGGGGCGGGCTGGGCGGCCACTGGTGTCTCCTGCCCTGGATGGGACGACGGCACGAAGGGGGGCTGACCGGCCGCCCGGTGGCCCTGCGGCGGCGCGGGATGCAGCGGAGCCCCCGGGTACGGCGGGGTGCCGTGGCCGGGGGCGGGAGCGACGTCATCGGTTATCGCGCGCAGCACGACCGTCTCCGTCACGCCCGTCGGCGCCGGCTCGGACTGCTCGTCCCGGAACAGCGGGCCGCTCAGTCGGCCGGCCTCCCGGGCCTGGTCCGCGGCGGGGTCGGCCGGCCGACTGGGGGCCGTCGGCCGTCCGTGCGCCGCGTGCCGACCCGGGGCCGGGGGCTGCCCGGGGGCCTGGGGCTGCCCGGGTGCCTCGTTGCCGAACGCCTGGCTACCGGACGCCTGGTTACCGAACGCCGGACCCCGGGCCGGGCCGCGGTCGGGCGCGCCGGGGTGCGGGCCGGGATCGGCCGGTACCGGAGGCATGACTTGAGTCTCTTCCGCGTCGCCGCCCCAGTACACCGGAGGCTGCTGCGGGTGATCCGAACGGTGACCCTGGTCCCCCGGGGCGGCACCCGGCGCACCCTGGTGAGCGGCCTGGCCGCCCGGGTGGCCGGGCTGCCCCGGGAAGGGATGTGCCTGGGCCGGTGCATCCGGAACGGGCTGGCCCTGGACCGGCGGAGCCGGGAGGGGCTGGCCCTGGACCGGCGCCGGATGCTCGCCGTACCCCGGCGCCGGATGGGCCGGCGGCCGGGGTGCCTGCGGCTGCGGCGCCGGGCGGTAGGGCTGGAACTGCTGGTCGGACGGGCCCCAGTAGCCAGGGGCGTCAGGGGCGTCGTTCATCAGACCTCGAGCAGCTCGGCTTCCTTGTGCTTCAGCAGCTCGTCGACCATGGCCACGTACTTGGCCGTGGTGTCGTCGAGCTCCTTCTCGGCGCGGCGGCCGTCGTCCTCGCCGACCTCGCCGTCCTTGACCAGCTTGTCGATGGCGTCCTTGGCCTTGCGGCGCACCGAACGGATCGAGACCTTGGCGTCCTCGCCCTTGGTACGAGCGATCTTGATGAACTCGCGGCGGCGCTCCTCGGTCAGCTCGGGCAGCACCACCCGGATGATGGAACCGTCGTTCGACGGGTTGACGCCGAGGTCGGAGTCGCGGATCGCCTGCTCGATGGCCTTCAGAGCGGTCTTGTCGAACGGCGAGACGACCGCCATCCGGGGCTCCGGCACCGAGAACGAGGCCAGCTGGTTGATCGGCGTCACGGCGCCGTAGTACTCGGCCACGATCTTGGCGAACATCGCCGGGTGCGCACGGCCGGTGCGGATGGCCGCGAGGTCGTCCTTGGCGACCGAAACGGCCTTCTCCATCTTCTCCTCGGCCTCGAGGAGGGTCTCTTCGATCACTGTGATCTCCCTGTCCGGTTCATCTGCTGTTGTCCCGACCGGTGTCGGCATCGGGGCCGGTCGCGGCGGACGCCGGCCCGTACGGCTGGTTGCTGCTCAGGCCCGGACAGAATCCTGGCTGATGAGTGTGCCGATCTTCTCACTCTTCACCGCACGCGCGATATTGCCCTCCGCCAGCAGTTCGAAGACCAGCATCGGGAGGTTGTTGTCCTTGCACAGCGTGATCGCGGTGAGGTCGGCGACCTTGAGGTCGCGCGCGATGACCTCGGAGTACTCCAGCGCGTCGAACTTCACCGCGTCCGGGTTGGTCCGGGGGTCGGAGTCGTAGACGCCGTCCACGCCGTTCTTGCCCATCAGCAGGACGTCGGCGTGGATCTCCAGCGCGCGCTGGACGGCCGTGGTGTCGGTGGAGAAGTACGGCATGCCCATACCGGCGCCGAAGATCACCACACGGCCCTTCTCCAGGTGCCGGACGGCCCGCAGCGGCAGGTACGGCTCGGCGACCTGGCCCATGGTGATGGCGGTCTGGACCCGGGTCTCGATGCCTTCCTTGACCAGGAAGTCCTGCAGCGCCAGGCAGTTCATGACGGTGCCGAGCATGCCCATGTAGTCGGAGCGGGCCCGGTCCATGCCGCGGACCTGCAGCTCCGCGCCACGGAAGAAGTTGCCGCCGCCGATGACCACCGCGACCTCGGTACCGGCGCGGACGACCGTGGCGATCTCCCGGGCGATCGCGTGCACGACGTCCGGGTCGACGCCGAGCCCGCCGCCACCGGCGAAGGCTTCACCGGACAGCTTGAGCAGCACCCGGCGACGCGAGCCCGCCTTGGGGTCCTGCGCGGTCTCCTGCGTCTCCTGCATGGACTTCTCCTTTATTGCACCTGCTGGCTCACAGGCCTGGGTGTGCGGATACCCGGTCTGCGCGTACACGCGAGGAGGCCACTGCCGCGGGAACCGGTTCGGTGTCCTGCACGGCAATGGCCTCCTCGTCGTTCATGGTGCCGAAGCGGCCCGCCCATGGACGGTTGGCGCTGGGTGAGCCCGTTCGGCGATCCGCCCGCCCTGGTCAGCGGGCGGGGGCGGTTCCCAGCCTAAAGGGGCCGGGGACCAGGTGGAACGTGGCTCAGGCGCCGACGCGGAAGCGGGCGAAGCGCTTGAGGCTGACGCCGGCCTCCTCGAGGACCTTGGCGACGGTCTTCTTGTTGTCCTTCGCGAAGGCCTGCTCCAGGACGGAGTTCTCCTTCACGAAGCCGGTGACGCGACCCTCGACGATCTTCGGCAGGGCGGCCTCCGGCTTGCCCTCCTCGCGAGCGGTGGCCTCGGCGACGCGGCGCTCGTTCTCGAGGGCCTCGGCCGGGATCTCCTCGCGGGACAGGTACTTCGGCGCGAAGGCGGCGATGTGCTGCGCGACGTCCTTGGCGACCTCGGCGTTCTCCTTGTCCAGCTCGACCAGGACGCCGACGGCCGGCGGCAGGTCGGGGCTGGTCTTGTGCAGGTAGACCGCGACGAAGCCGTCACCGTCGAACTGGGCGAAGCGACGGAAGACGATCTTCTCGCCCAGGGTCGCGTTGGCCTCGTCCACGAACTGCTGGACGGTCTTGCCGGCCTCGATCTCGGAAGCCAGGGCGGCCTCCAGGTCGGCCGGGGCGCTCTTGGCGACGTGGGCGGCGATCGCGTCGGCGACCTCGACGAACTTCTCGCCCTTGGCGACGAAGTCGGTCTCGCAGTTCAGCTCGACCAGCACGCCGGACTTCTTGTCCTCGGCGATCAGCGCGGCGACGGCGCCGTTGGAGGCGTCACGGCCCTCGCGCTTGGCAACGCCCTTCTGGCCCTTGATGCGCAGGAGCTCGACGGCCTTCTCGACGTTGCCCTCGGCCTCGTCCAGGGCCTTCTTGCAGTCCATCATGCCGGCGCCGGTGAGCTCACGGAGCTTCTTGACGTCCGCGGCGGTGAAGTTCGCCATGGTGTGAATCTCTTCTCGCGTCTCGCGTGTCTGCGTGGGGATGCGCCGGGACCGATGGTTCGGCCCCGGCGCGGGAGAGAGGGGCACCCACCGGTGTCGTACCGGCGGGTGCCCCTCACCCTTGGTACGTCAGGCCTGCTCGGCCGGCGCCTCGGCGGCGGGAGCCTCGGCGGCGGGGGCCTCCTCGGCCTTCTTCTCGCCCTCGATGAGGTCCTTCTCCCAGTCGGCCAGCGGCTGGTCGGCGCCCGGCTCGGCCTTGGTGTCGCCCTTGGCGACACCGGCGCGGGCCTTCAGGCCCTCGGCCACGGCGTCGGCGATCACGCGGGTCAGCAGGGTGACGGAACGGATCGCGTCGTCGTTGCCCGGGATCTTGTAGTCGACCTCGTCCGGGTCGCAGTTGGTGTCGAGGATGGCGACGACCGGGATGTTGAGCTTCCGGGCCTCGCCGACCGCGATGTGCTCCTTCTTGGTGTCCACGATCCAGACGGCGCTGGGAACGCGCTGCATGTCGCGGATACCGCCGAGGGTCTTCTCCAGCTTGTCGTGCTCGCGCTGGAGGACCAGGAGCTCCTTCTTGGTGAGACCGGAGCCGGCCACGTCCGAGAAGTCCAGCTCGCCGAGCTCCTTGAGGCGCTGCAGGCGCTTGTAGACGGTCGAGAAGTTGGTCAGCATGCCGCCGAGCCAGCGCTGGTTCACGTAGGGCATGCCCACGCGGGTGGCCTGCTCGGCGATGGCCTCCTGGGCCTGCTTCTTCGTG
Organism: Kitasatospora sp. NPDC001683; assembly: GCF_053596495.1. Classification (NCBI taxonomy): domain Bacteria; kingdom Bacillati; phylum Actinomycetota; class Actinomycetes; order Kitasatosporales; family Streptomycetaceae; genus Kitasatospora; species Kitasatospora sp. NPDC001683. Next base: position 55,163 of record NZ_JBSFGK010000039.1, on the reverse strand, counting down.
CCGACGAAGAGGACGCTGCCGCCGTGGGCAACGGTCTCCTTGATGAACTCGAAGGCGCGGTCGATGTAGTTCAGCGACTGCAGCAGGTCGATGATGTAGATGCCGTTGCGCTCGGTGATGATGAAGCGCTTCATCTTCGGGTTCCAGCGACGGGTCTGGTGACCGAAGTGGACGCCGCTCTCCAGCAGCTCCCGCATCGTGACGACGGCCATGGCCGTTCTCCTCAGGTGTTACGGCCCGGCTGCGGCGGTCCTGCGGGGGTTTCCCGTTGGGCGGTCGCCTACGGCCGGGTCAGGCTCGGTTTGTCCGTGGCGGCCAGGTGACAGCCACGCCTGACGCCCCGATCGTGCCGAGCCGCTTCCACCCGCCCGGTCCGGAGACCGGTCGGGCTCGGCGGACCGAGCGGCACTCGCACCTGGCGGGGCTGCGGACAAGCCGCGTCCGACCGCCGGTGGCGGGGCGTGCGAAGTCGACCCGGTGGACCGGGCCGCGTGTGAAGTGTACGGGAAGCGCCGAGCGGCGAGCGACTTCGCGGGCGCCGGAGGGCCTGCGGACGGGCCGCGCCCCGGCGGCGGAAGGCCTGGGAGGAGCCGGGGAAACGGCTGCGGTGGGCGGCTCCGCGGCGGTCGGAGGACGGTGACCGACTGGTCGGCGGTCTGCCCGCTGACCGGCCCTGGTATGCCGTTTGTACACCGGATGGCGGCGTCCGTACACCCGTCCGGGGGATCGCGATCGGGTGCGGGGGCGGTTTGTCCACAGGTATCCGGAAGTGGGTGGTGCGGGGGGCGGGGCGCGGCCAGCCTCGGGGCATGACTGGGCGCAATGGGTTTCGACGGATGTGCACCGGGGTGGTGCTGGCGGTGGTGCTCGCCTTGGCGGGTGGTGTGGGGGTGCCGGGAGTAGGGACGCCGGGGGTTTGGGTGCCGCGAGTGGAGGTGCCGGGGGTGGGGGTGCCGGGGGCGCGGCGGGCGGAGTGGGCGGCGTGGGCGGCTGGCGGGGGAACCGGCGGCAGCGAGGCGCCGGGTACGGACGGCGGCCCGGGTGGTGGTTCCGGTCGGGGTCCGGCCCGGGCCTGGCCGGTGGGTGGCGGGCCGGGTGAGGTGCTGGGCCGGTTCGAGCCGCCGGCGAAGCCCTGGGCGGCCGGACACCGGGGTGTGGACCTCGCCGCCGCGCCCGGGGAGGAGGTACGGGCGGCGGCCGCCGGGATGATCGCGTTCTCCGGGCTGGTGGCGGGGCGACCGGTGGTGACCGTCGCCCATCCCGGCTCCGGGACTCCCCCGCTGCGCACCACCTACCTGCCCGTCACCGGCACCCTGCCGGTCGGCACCGCGGTCGCCGCCGGGCAGGTGATCGGGCGGCTCGCCCCGGACGGGCGGCATTGCGGCACGCGCACCTGCCTGCACTGGGGGCTGTTGCGCGGCGGCCGCTACCTCGATCCACTGGCCCTGCTCGGCGCGGGCCGGGCGCGCCTGCTGCCGCTGGGCGGCACCGGGCACGGGGACGCGGATGGGTAGGGAAGGTCGGACGGCGTGAACGGCATGGACGGGGGTCGCGGGTACGGGTCGAGCGGCCGGGCAGCCGTTCAGCCGCGGTCGAGGCCGTGCAGCGCCAAGGCGACGGCGGCGTCGGCGATCGCCTCGGCGGACTCGACCGGGCTGCCCCCGCGGCCCCCGGCGGCGAGTTGCTCGGCCCGGCGGACGGCAGCCTCCACGACCCCCTGCAGCAGTGCCGCGGCGAGCCGGGGCTGCTCGTGGCCGAGGTCCTCCAGCGCCTGGACGACCAGGCCGACGAGCCGGCCGTGCGCCGCCCGGATACGCTCGCGCGCGGCCTCGTCGAGTTCCACCGCCGAGATGGCCATGACCGCGCGGTGCCTGGAGTCCCCGGCCAGCGCCAGCTGTCCCCGGACGTACGCCTCGATCCGCTCGGCGGCAGTGTCGCAGCTCGCCACCCCGGCCTCGATCTCGGCCGCCCAGAGCGGGAAGTCCACCTCGCAGAGCGCCTCGACCACGGCGGCACGGGAGCGGAAGTACTCGTAGACCGAGGAGCGCGCCAGCCCGGTGCGGGCCGCGAGCGCGGGGAAGGTCAGTGCTTCCATGCCGCCCTCGGTGAGCAGGGTGCGGGCAGCGTCGAGGAGGGCTGCCCGTTGCAGTTGGCGATGCTCGGCCACCGTGGCCGCTCGGATCTTCGGCACGCTCCCACTGTACGGAGCCCTACCTGCGGCCGATACGGCGCCGCGCATTCGGGCCAGGGGGCGGGCCCGCCGGGCGACTCGGCGCCCGCTACCGGATGTCCGAGAGCTTGGCGCGCAGTTGGAGGACGGACTTGGTGTGGATCTGGCTCACCCGGCTCTCCGTCACCCCCAGCACCTGCCCGATCTCGGCGAGGGTGAGGCCCTCGTAGTAATAGAGCGTCACCACCGTCTTCTCCCGCTCGGGGAGGGTGTTGACAGCCTGGGCCAGCAGTCGGCGCAGCTCGCGGTCCTCGGCCACCTCGACCGGGTCGTCCGCGCCGTGGTCCTCCAGGGTGTCCATCAGGCTCAGTCGGTCGCCGCCTTCCCCCACCGGGTGCAGCAACTCGTCCAGGGCGACCACGTTGGCGAGCGACAGCTGGCTGAAGATCGCGTGCAGGTCCTCGATCGCGATGCCCATCTCGGCTGCGACCTCGGGCTCGTGCGGCGTCCGGCGCAGCCGGGCCTCCAACGTCGCGTAGGTCCGTTCGACGGCCTTCGCCTTCTGCCGCACCGACCGGGGGATCCAGTCCAGGGCGCGCAGCTCGTCGATGATCGCCCCGCGGATGCGGCTGATCGCGTAGGTCTCGAACTTGATGGCGCGGTTGATGTCGAACTTCTCGATCGCGTCGATCAGCCCGAAGACCCCGGAGGAGACGAAGTCGGCCTGCTCGACGTTGGAGGGCAGACCGACCCCAACCCGGCCCGCCACGTACTTGACGAGCGGTGAGTAGTGCAGGATCAGCTGCTCGCGCAGCCGCTGATCGCCGGATTCCTTGTACGAGCGCCAGAGCTCTTCGAGCGCACTGCGCCCCTGCGCGGCGGCCTCCCGGGCGTCCGCGCCCTCGCCGGCGCCTTCCGCGCGGGGGCGGGACGCGGGTGGGGAGGTGGCGTCCGGAGCGGGGGCGCTCGAAGGCAGCCGGGGGGCGCGCCCGACGGCCGCACCACCGGGCGCGTCCGCCTCGGCGACCGCTCCGACGACGGCGGCCGCCCCGGTGCCGCGCGCCGGCTCGATGCTGTGCGCCGGCCCGGTGCCTTGCGCCGGCTCGATACTGTGCGCCGACTCGATGCTGTGCGCCGGCCCGATGTCGTGCGCCGACTCGGCGTCGGGGGCTGACTCGGCGCCGAGGGCCGCGTCGGCGCTGGGAGCGGTGTCGGTCCCGTGGGCGGCATCGGCGTCCCTGGTCGTGTCCGCCGGCTGGCCTGGCACCACCGTCGGCCGGCCGCCCTGGCGCGACAGGCCTCCCATCGTCCCCGCCGACTTGGGCGGGAACTCGGTCACGGGGCGCCGCTCGGTCCGCGGCCCTCCCGAGGACCGGGCGCCACCGGTCACTCTGTGTCCGGGAATGTGTGTGGGCATACGTTGGTCTGCGCCGTTCTGCCGAGTCATGTGCTGATAGGGAAGGCATGTGGAGCGTAGCGTGACCAACTCGCTGCAAAGCGCTACCGCCACCCGGTCGTCCCTCGATCCGGTGGCCTTCGTCCAGCGGATCCGGCCACACGAGCGGAAGAACCGGATCAGCAGGTCAGCCGGACCGTCCCGGCTCCCCTCCCCTGGACGCACCCGTGTTCGTCCTCCTACGGGCACCTCCTCCGCACCACGCGCCAGTGCGCACCGTGTCGCTCCACGAAGCCGAGCGAGACCAACTCGTAGAGCCGCTGCAGGACTTCGTCCGGCGGGAGCCCGGACTGGCGGGCCAGTCGCTCGACCGGAGCGCCCTCCGCCGTGGCCGGCACGGCCTCCAGGACCCGGGCCACCGCCGGCTCCAACAGGTCCCGCGGCAGCACCGGGCCACTGCGCTGCGGGGCCAGGTCGTCCCCGATCGCGCCGACCAGCTCGGTGATCTCGGCCGCGTCGGTGACCAGGGTGGCGCCGCCGCTGCGGATCAGGGCGTGCACCCCGGCGGAGAGCTCCGAGGTGACCGGGCCGGCCACGCCCATGGTGTGGCGATTGAGGTCCCGCGCCCGTCTGGCCGTGCTCAGGGCTCCGCTGCGCAGGGCCGCCTCGACCACCACGGTGCCCCGGGTCAGCGCCGCGATGACCCGGTTGCGGAGGACGAAGCGGAAGCGGTTCGGATGCTCCCCGGGCGGGAGTTCGCTGACCAGCAGGCCCTGGACGCCGATCCGCCGGATCAGTTCGGCGTTCCCCTTCGGGTAGGCCACGTCGACCCCGCAGGCGAGCACGGCGACGGTCATCCCGCCGACGGCCAGCGCCCCGCGGTGGGCCGCCGCGTCGATCCCGTACGCGGCTCCGGACACCACGACCCAGCCGCGCTCGGCCAGTTGGGCCGAGAGCTCACCCGCGACATGGGCGCCGTAGGCCGTGCAGGCCCGCGAGCCCACCACCGCCACCGAGCGGAGGGCGAGCAGCCGCAGCGAACCGGTGCCGCTGGTCCACAGCCCGATCGGGCGTCCGTCGCCCAGGTCGTCCAGTTGACTGGGCCATTCCGTGTCCCCCGGAATGATGAAGCGTCCACCCGCGTCCCGTACCCGTTTCAGGTCGTCTGCCGGGGCGAGACCCGGGAGCCGCGCCTGGTAGGCGGCCAGCCGGGCGGAGTCCAACCCCGGGTGGTCGGGGACGGTGCCCTCCCGGATCGCCCGGACCACCTCCACGGCGGATAGTTGGCCGAGCCAGCGGCCGACCACCGCGTCGCCCGGTTCGCTGAGCCGGTTGAGCAGGACGCGGGCGAGGCGCTCCGGTTCGGGCGCGTCCGGTGGACCGGCTGCGCCCGCGTGGGGTGTCCGGGGATCCTGGGGATTCTGGAATGTCTGGGGGTCCTGGGGTGTCCGGGGTACCTGGGGGTGCCCCAACAGCTGGTTCATGCAGCCTCCTCGTCGTTCGCCGCGGGCTCCGTCCGCGCACCGGGCCAGTCGTCGTCCGGGCCGCTCCTGCGCTGGGCTGGGATGGTCCCGAGTTGACCGCGGGGGCGCTCGGGCAGCGGAAGTCCCTGCTCGACGCCGGTGCGCAGGACCAGGGCGGTGCGCACGTCCCGTTGGTCCGGCCGGTCGCGGCCGGCCAGATCGGCGACCGTCCAGGCGACCCGGAGCACCCGGTCCAGGCCGCGGGCGGTCAGCAGTCCGCGTTCCAACTGGCGCGCGACGTCGTTGAGCGCGCCGGCCGCGAGCTGCCAGCGGGTGCGCAGTTCGTGGCCGGGCACCTCCGCATTGGTCCGCCAGGGGGTGTCCTCCAGCCGGGCCGCCGCCCGTTCCCGTGCCGCCAGCACCCGGGCCGCGACGGTCTCGGTGCTCTCCGCCGTGGCGTCCCGCTCCATCAGCTCGATCCTGGTCACCGGGGCGACCTGGACCTGGAGGTCGACCCGGTCCAACAGCGGCCCGGAGAGCCGCCCCTGGTACCGGCTGACCATGGCCGGGGTGCACTCGCAGCCCTCGCCCCGCCGTGAGTACCGGCCGCACGGACAGGGGTTCGCGGCCAGGCAGAGCAGGAACCGGGCCGGGAGCCGGAGCGATCCGGCCGAACGGGCGATCACCACCTCGCCCGACTCCAGCGGCTGGCGCAGCGCGTCGAGCACCCGCACGGGGAACTCCGGCGCCTCGTCCAGGAAGAGCACGCCCCGGTGGGCGAGGGACACCGCCCCCGGTCTCGGCAGACCGCTGCCGCCACCGACGATCGCGGGCATCGTGGTGGAGTGGTGCGGGGCGCAGTAGGGCGCGGTGTCGATCAGCGGGCGCCCGACCGGGAGCAGGCCCGCCACCGAGTGGACGGCGGTGACCTCCAGCGCCTCCTTCTGGGTCAGCGGCGGGAGCAGCGAGGGCAGCCGCTCCGCCAGCATCGTCTTGCCCGCGCCCGGTGGCCCCTTGAGGTAGAGGTGGTGCCCTCCGGCGGCGGCGATCTCCAGGGCTCGCCGGGCCTCGTACTGACCGGCCACGTCGGCCATGTCGAGGCGCAGTGCCCGGTCGTCGGGCAGGCCCCGGACGCCCGCGCTGGGCAACATCAGGCCAGCCATCAGCGGATCGGGCCGGCCGCCGATCGGGTCGGTCGGCTCCTCCGGCTCGGCCGCCCCGGTCAGGATGGCGACGAGCTGGCGCAGGCTGCGGACCCCGATCACCGTCACCCCGGGAACGAGCGCGGCCTCGGGCGCCGTCTGCTCGGCGACCACGACGCGTTCGTACCCGGCGTCGGCGGCGGCCAGCACCGACGGCAGCACCCCGCGGACGGGCCGCACCCGGCCGTCCAGCCCCAGCTCGCCGATGAGCAGCAGGTCCGCGATGGAGGACGGGTCGAGCCGCTCGGCGGCGGCCAGCACGGCGCAGGCCACCGCGAGGTCGAAGCCGCTGCCGCTCTTCGGCACCGAGGCGGGGCTGAGGCCGACGGTCAGCTTGCGCTGCGGCCAGGCCTCCCCGCTGTTGCAGACTGCGGCGCGGACCCGGTCGCGGGCCTCGGTGAGCGCCTTGTCGGGCAGGCCGACCAGGGTGAACGCGGCCACCCCGGGCTCCAGATCGGCCTGGACCTCGACGATCACTCCGTCGACGCCCACCAGCGCGACGGAACAGGTACGGGCGAAGGCCATCTCAGACCACCCCCCGGAGGTGCTCGACCAGGGCCGCACCCCGCGCCCGGTTGACCACCGCGACCAGATCGATCCGCACCCCTCCCGGTGGGGCGGGCGGCCACTGCGGATCGGACGGCCCGGGGTCGTACCCGGGCCCGGCCAGCCGGGCGAAGTGCCCGGGCCAGCGTTCGGCCAGCCAGCGCTCGGCGAGCCGCCGCAGCCGGGCGGCCTTGGCCCGGTCGATGGCCTCGCTGGGCTGTTGGAAGCCCCGCTCGGAGCGGGTCTTCACCTCGCAGACGGCGATGGTGTCGCCGTCGAGGGCGACGATGTCCAGCTCGCCCTCGGCGCAGCGCCAGTTGCGGTCCAGGATGCGGAGGCCGGCCTCCGCGAGGTGGCGGGCGGCGACCCGCTCCCCGTAGCGGCCGAGCCCGTTCCTGGTGCCGCGGTCCGGCTCCGCCCCGCCGTCCGCCCCGGTTGCGGCCGCGTTCGGCACGGCCTGGTCCTGCACGATGGTGTTCTGCATGGTGACCACCTCCGCCGAGGAGGCTGCACCACCGTGCGCACCAGAGCCGGGAAATTCCGTTTCCCTGTGGATAACCCGGGCCTGTGGATAACTCTTGTCACCCGCAGGAGTGAGAAGCGCTCGTCACGCGAAATTCGGCTGGACAACGCGGGACGAAGTCGTCCAACGTCAGTTCCCGAAGCCGGACTCGTCCGAGGGCAGCTCCAGATCGCTCTTCGCGAGTTCCTCGACGTTCACGTCCTTGAAGGTCAGCACCCGGACCTTACGGACGAACCGGGCCGGCCGGTACATGTCCCAGACCCACGCATCCGCCATCGAAACCTCGAAGAACACCTCGCCCTGCACCGAGTGCACCTGCAGCTCGTAGTCATTGGTGAGGTAGAACCGTCGCTCGGTCTCGATCACGTACTTGAACAGGCCGACGACGTCCCGGTACTCCCGGTAGAGCTTGAGCTCCATCTCGGTCTCGTACTTCTCGAGATCTTCGGCACTCATCCAGGCGTCCCCTCAACTTGTCACGTCCACCCATTGTGGACCACCGCACCCACGCTCAGAGCCGTACCGGATCGACCGGCGGGCCCTCTGCCAGCAGTCGCCCCAGCAAGTCGGCCAATCCGGCCGGATAGACCGTCTCGGCGGTGCCCCGCAATTCCTCGACCGTCCACCAGCGCGCCCCGAGCAGCCGCGCGTGCTCGTCCTCGCCAACGCCCGAGTGATCCAGAACCGTCTCCGTGGTCCGGGCCAGGTGGAACCACTGCTCCTGCTCGTAGCGCTGTCCCTGAAAGGAGAACGACACCGTGCCGTACGCCACCAAGGGCCCCAGGTCCACACCCCGCAAGCCGGTCTCCTCCACGAGCTCCCGCTCGGCCGCCTCGCGCACGTCCTCCCCCGGCTCCAAGCCGCCCCCGGGCGTGAACCACCACGTCTCGCCGGGCACCGCCGGGTCGGCGCCCAGGAAGAGGAGGATGCGGTCCAGCCCGTCCAGCAGCAGGATCCGTGCGGCCCTGCGACGCTGTGCCGTCATGGCAGCGCTCCACGCTCCTTCCGTTCGCAACGGTGGCGCTACCGATCCTGCCACCCGGCGCGTCCGTCCGGGGCGATGTTCTGCAGAGCGGCCCCGCCGCCGACGGCCCGCGGAGCAGCCCGGCCCCCGACGGCCGCGCTCAGGAGCTGCGCCCCCGGCGGAGCCGGCGCGCCAAGCCCGCCACCCCGCCCACCGCCGATGTCACGACGATCAGCGCCGCGCCCGCAACACTCGCGTAGGCGGCCGGCTCCAGCGGCCCGGGCTCGGCGGCCTTCGGGCCCGCGAAGCCGTCGAAGGCCGTGGTCCGGTCCAGCACGCCGGTCCGGCCGAAGGGCAGCAGGGTGGCCTCGACCCTGGCCTCGACGGCGGTGGCCGGGACGGTCCCGCCGTCGGCCTCCAGGTGGGTGCGGGAGTCGAGCGAGCCGACCCGGTTGTCGCCGAGCAGGAACAGCCGCCCCTGCGGCACCGTCACGCTGAACGACTCGCCCTGGCGGCCGTCCGTCGCGAGGTACGGCTCGTCCACCGGCTGTCCGTTGACCACCAGCCGGTGGTCGTCGGCGGTGGTGGCGACGGTGTCACCGCCGACCGCGACCACCCGCTTGACCATGAGCTCCCCGCCCCAGGCCTGCTCCCGGAAGACGACCACGTCGCCCCGGCCGATGGTGCCGCCGTCGGTCTTGCGGGCAAGCACGGTGTCGCCGATCTGGAGCGTCGGGTGCATCGAGGCGGTGGGGATCTTGTACGGCCGGTAGTCGACCGCGATGAGGGCGAAGCCGCCGATCATCAGCAACAGCCCGAGCGCGAGCGCGACGCCCTGCAGCACCGCGGCGGGTCGGCGGCCCGGCCGGGCGGGCGCGTCCGGGCGGTCGGCCGACTGTTCCACGACATTGCTCATCGACACCGTCCACCTCTGGCCGACCGGAGAACACCACTGGCACGCCAGTGGCTCGGGCGCGAACGCCGGCGGGCCGTGGCACGTCCGAGCAGATTACTCGTCGGTACCACGGCCCGCGCAAGAGTCGGGGACGACCCGGTGGAGCTCAGGACTCCTTCCGGCGGTCCGTCCGGGCCCGCACCCGACGCACCAGCGGAAGCAGGGCGACGGCACCCACCGCGCCGGCCACCGGAGGCGCGACCGGCAAGGCCCCCGCCAGGCCCGTCTGGTCGAAGGTGTCCGGCACCGGGAGCGTGGACCAGTGGCTGACCGGCCAGGCCACCACGAAGGCCCGCCCGATCACGTTGTCCACCGGCACGGCCCCACCGCCCGGCTGGTCCATGTGGAAACGGGAGTCCAGCGAGTCGGCGCGGTGGTCGCCCATCACCCAGATCCGGCCGTTCGGCACCTTCACCGGACCGAAGGGCTGAGTGCCGCAGGGCGTGTTGCCCGGGTAGATGTACGGCTCGTCGAGCGCGACGCCGTTGACCTTGACCGGCCCGTCGTCCTTGCACTCGACGGTGTCACCGCCGACCGCGATGACCCTCTTGATCAGGTCCTTCTCGTTGGCGGAGGGCATCAGACCGACGAAGCTGAGCACGTCCTGCACCCCGCGGACGAAGGAGTTGCTGCTCTGCTGGATCGGCTCGTCGTTCAGCCAGCCACCCGGGTCGTGGAACACCACGACGTCACCACGCTCGGGTTCGGATCCGAACCAGGGGGTCAGCTTGTCCACCAGGACACGGTCACCGACCTGCAGCGTGTTCTGCATCGACTCAGACGGAATGGAGAACGCCTGGACGAAGAAGGTCTTGATCACGAGCGCGAGGATCAGCGCGATGCCGATCAGGATCGGCAGCTCCTTCAGGAAGGACCGCTGCTTGTGCGGTTTGGCCGGAGCCTCCGCATCAGACCCGTCCGCGTGCTCGCCCTCCGGCCGCCCGGGCTCCGAAGGGCCGTCCGCCCCGGTGCCGTGCTCGTCGGCGGTCTGGGCTGCCGCGTCCTCGACCGCGGCTGACGGCGCCGAGGACTCGGCGGACCGGGTCACCCGGCCACCAGGGCCCTCGGGTTCCCCGGCGCCAGAGCGGGCACCGATCACCAAATCCCCCACAACGTCTCCTCCCTGCTGTGCGGACGCCCGCGCGCCCGCGCTCAGAGTGCCGCACAGCGGGCACCACGCTCGCCACGACCGTGAACGCATCAGGGCTGCCCACAGCGGGCTCCCCTGACACCAACCCGGCCTCGACGCACGGCCGGGACCACTCCCGGCCGCACCTGCACTTCTCTATCACTCCAGGGCATCCGGCTCGCGGTTCCACACGCGCTGTCCGGCCGTCCAACGGCCGGAGCGGCTCACTTCGGAGGCCGACCCGGCCGGCGAAAGACGAACGGAAGGATGCCCAACACACCCATAACGAGCGGAGGTTCTGTTGGAACCGGCCCAACGCCCATCGATTCCGGCACAGTTCCGCCGAGCCGCGAGCTCGCGGCAAGAGAGGAGAGTGAACTCGGTTCATCGAGTTGATGGAAGCGGCCGAGCGGCCAGGCGATCACGAACGCACGACCGACCACGTCGCTCAGCGGGACGGTGCCCTGCCCCGGGTTGCCCATGTGGAATCGGGAGTCGGCGGAGACGTCCCGGTGGTCCCCCATGACCCACAGGCGCCCCTTCGGCACCGTCACCTTGAACGACTGCCGGGACGGCGGATTGCCCGGTGCGAGGTACGGCTCCTCCACCGCGCGGCCGTTGACGGTGAGCCGTCCCTGCGGGTCGCAACACTCGACGGTGTCCCCGCCGACACCGATCACGCGCTTGATCAGGTCCCGCTCGTTGTCGGACGGCAACAGCCCGACGAAGGTCAGTACCTGCTTGGTCCCGCCCAGGACCGGACCGTCGTCGGAAGGCTTGCGATCGTTCTCGAGCCAGCCGCCCGGGTCCTTGAACACCACCACGTCGCCGCGTTGCGGCTCACTGCCGAACCAGGGGGTCAACTTGTCCACCAGCACCCGGTCCCCGACCTGGATGGTCTGTTCCATCGAGCCCGAGGGGATCACGAACACCTGGATCAGGAAGGTCTTCAGCACCAGCGCCACCAGCAGGGCCACCAGGATGATCATCGGGAACTCGCGCAGCAGCGAGCGCTTGCGCCGACGGGCCGCACGTCGGGCGCTGCGGCGGCGCTCGGCGCGGCCGCGGACCGGCGCCCCCTGCGCGACCGGATCGGCGGAACCGACGGCCTCGGCGGGATCGGCCCCGGTGCGGTCCGCCGCGCCCTCACCCGGCTCCGGGGCCGGGCGGTCGGCGACCCGCCCCCTACCTCTGGTCCCCATGACCACCTGTTCCCGTGACGGCGGTGAAGGCCGAGGGCCGGTCCAGGCTGGTCAGGCGCGAGAACGGGTAGACCACCCAGTCCGCCCGGCCGATCACCTTGTCCTCGGGCACGAAGCCGCCACCGGGCTCCCCGAGGTGGTCCCGCGAGTCCCGGGAGGCACTCCGGTGGTCACCCAGCACGAACAGCTCACCGGGCGGCACCACGATGTCGAAGGCCACCTCGGACGGCTGGTCACCCGGGTCCAGGTAGGAGGTCTCGTCCACCGGGACGCCGTTGACGGCGAGCGGCGCACCCGGGCCGGTGCTCCTCACCCGGTCGCCGGCGACCCCGACCACGCGCTTCACGTACACCGTGTCCCCGGCCGGAACCAGTCCGAGGTCCCGGCCGACCGAACGCAGACTGTCCCAGAACCCCGGCGGCGCGGCCGGCTCCGGGAGGAAGGAGCCCGTCCCGTCGAAGACCACGACGTCGCCCCGCTGGGGATGGCCGCCGAAGGCGTAGGCGAGCTGGTTGGCGATCAAGCGGTCACCGGGTTGCAGGGTGCTCTCCATCGAGCCGGAGGGCACCGTGAACGGTCGGGCGACGAACGCGTTCACCAGCAGCAGCGCCGCCAGGCAGATCCCGACCAACAACAGCAGATCCCGCGACCGCGAACGCCCGGGCTCCTCGTCCTCCGACTCGGACTGGTCCTCGCTCTGGTCCCGGTCCTGGTCGCGGCCCTCGTCCGCCGCCCCGGCCCGGCCCTCGGCCTGCTCCGCTGTCCGCTCCCGGTCCCGGTCCTGGTCCTGCTCCCGCCCCTGATCCCGGTCCAGGGACGGCTCCGGCCCGGAAACGACCGCGGACCGCGACAGCGAGTCCGCACCGGAGGGTGCGGGACTGCCGTCGCGGTCCGCGGGTGGTTCGTGCGTGTTCATCGGGCGCTGAGCTTACCTTGCGGCGGCTCGGCCCTTCAGAGCGCTCCGATCCCCTGGCGTGGCCGGGGGCCGGTGGATCAGCGGTCGCGCTTCTCCTTGATCTTCGCGGCCTTGCCGCGGAGGTCACGCAGGTAGTACAGCTTGGCGCGGCGAACCGCACCGCGGGTCACGACCTCGATCTTCTCGACGACCGGGGTGTGCACCGGGAAGGTGCGCTCCACGCCGACGTTGAAGCTGACCTTGCGGACGGTGAAGGTCTCACCGACGCCGGCGCCGTGGCGACGGATGACGACGCCCTGGAAGACCTGGACACGGGAGCGGTTGCCCTCGATGACCCGGACGTGAACCTTCAGGGTGTCACCGGCGCGGAAGGCCGGGATGTCGGTGCGCAGCGAGGCCGCGTCGACAGCAGCGAGCTTGTTGCTCATGTTGCTCTCCATCGCAGGCGCCACGGGCCGCCCACGGAAGTTCGTCACAATGGGGTCTGCTGCGGGCCGCATCGGCTGACGGCGATCCCCCCGTGGCGGGGGCGCCGGTCCACGTGATCCCTACGGAAGGGAACCAGCGACAGACAGCAGCCGCCTATTCTTCCACACCACCGGCCGCGGGCCGAAATCGGCCGAGTTCCTCGTCCCAGGCCAGGCCCAGGACGCTGAGCGCCGCCCGGTCCTTCTTGTCGAAGGCGCCGTACTGCCAGCGCTCGACCAGGTCGGGCCGGTTGGCCAGGGTGCGGGCGAAGGCCTGCTCCCGCCGCCAGCGGGCGATCTTGCCGTGGTTGCCGCTGAGCAGCACGTCCGGCACGGTCCGACCGCGCCATTCGGCGGGCTTGGTGTAGACCGGGCCCTCCAACAGGTCCGCCATCGCGCCGGGGGCGAAGGAGTCGTCCCGGTGGGACTCGGCGTTGCCGAGCACGCCGGGCAGCAGTCGGGCGATCGCCTCGACCATCACCAGCACCGCGACCTCGCCGCCGGCCAGCACGTAGTCGCCGATCGAGGCCTCGACCACCGGCATGCGGGTGGCCGCCTCCTCGATCACCCGGCGGTCGATGCCTTCGTACCGCGCGGGGGTGAACGCCAGCCAGGGGCGGCCGGCCAGCTCCTGGGCCAGCTCCTGGGTGAACGGGCGCCCGCTCGGGGTCGGCACGACCAGGGTCGGCACCTCGCCCGCGGGCCCGCCGGCCACCACCGCGTCCAGCGCCTCGCCCCACGGCTCGGCCTTCATCACCATGCCGGGGCCGCCGCCGTACGGACTGTCGTCCACCGTGCGGTGCACGTCGTGGGTCCATTCGCGCAGGTCGTGGAGGTGCACGTCGAGCTGGCCGCGAGCGCGGGCCTTGCCGACCAGCGAGATGTTCAGCGGTTCCAGGTACTCCGGGAAGATCGAGACGACGTCGATCCGCATACCGGACTGGACGCCCGGACCGGCACCCAGGCCGCCGGAGTCCTGCCCCGAGTCCTGCCCCGAGTTCTGTCCGGCGTCCTGCCCGGCACCCTGGGGGGTCTGCTCGACGGTCACTCCGACTCCTCCACCGCCTGCTCGACGACCTCGGCCTGCTCGGGGTCGATGAGCCCGGCCGGCGGGGTGATCACGGCCCGCTGGTTCTCCAGGTCGATGGTCGGCACGATCTGGGTGACGAAGGGCACCAGTACCTCGGTCCCGTCGGCCTTCTTCACCGTAAGCAGGTCCTGGTACGGCAGGTGGACCACCTCGGTCAGCTCGCCGACCGGGGTGCCGTCGAGCAGCACCACGTCGAGGCCGATCAGCTGGTGGTCGTAGTACTCCTCCGGGTCCTCCGGACGCTCGTCCGGGTCGACTTCGGAGATGAGCAGCGTGCCCCGCAGCGCCTCCGCCGCGTTGCGGTCCTTGACGCCGGCGAAGCGCAGCAGCAGCCGGCCGCTGTGCACCCGGCCGGACTCGACGGTCAGGGGCCCGGCCGAGGCCGGGTCGGTGAGCAGGACGGCACCGGGGCCGAGCCGGAGTTCCGGCTCGTCGGTGCGGACCTCGACACTGACGTCCCCCCTGATGCCGTGGGCGCGGCCGATCCTGCCGACGACGAGCTGCACGGTGATCGTTCTCCTGGAGTTGCTGAGCGAGAAGGCAGAGACAGTAAGCAGAGACAGCTAGCAAAAAAGGCCGACCGGGACGACATGCGTCCCGGTCGGCCTCAAGCCCGACGGCTGAACGAGCAGCTGCGTCAGCGAATGTTGTCCACGTCGACCAGGTCGACCCGGACGTTGCGACCGCCGAGGGCGCCGACCACGGTGCGCAGTGCGCGCGCCGTACGGCCGCCCCGGCCGATCACCTTGCCGAGGTCATCGGGGTGCACGCGCACCTCGATGGTGTTGCCCCGACGCAGGTTGCGCGAGCGCACCTGCACCTCGTCGGGGTGCTCGACGATGCCCTTCACCAGATGGTCGAGGGCGTCCTCGATCACGATCAGGCCTCGGCGGCGGCGTCGGCCTCAGCCTCGGCCTTGTCCGACTTCTTGGCCTTCGGGGTGATGGCGACACCGGTGGTGGCGTCCTCGAAGCCGGCGACGGCCTTGGCGAACAGGTGCGAGAAGTCCTCGACCTTCGGCTCGGCGACCTTCAGCGGCTCCGGAGCCGGCAGGCCCTTGAACTTCTGCCAGTCGCCGGTCAGCTTGAGGATGGCGAGGACCGGCTCGGTCGGCTGGGCGCCGACGGACAGCCAGTACTGGGCGCGGTCGCTGTCGACCTCGATCTTCGAGGGGTTGTAGGTCGGCTGGTAGATGCCGATCTCCTCGATCGCGCGACCGTCACGCTTGGTGCGGGCGTCGGCGACGACGATGCGGTAGTGCGGGGAGCGAATCTTGCCGAGACGCTTCAGCTTGATCTTGACTGCCACGGGAGTGGATTCTCCTGGTGTTGACGTGGGTGAGCAGCGTCGCCGTCCGCGTGGGGTTGCGGGGCGGGCCGTTCAAGGGACACGCCAGCCGTAGGAGAGAGGGGTCCTGCCCGGCTGCCGAGTACTCAGCTGTCCATTCTGCCATACCGGCGCGGACGCTCTTCACCCGGC